>JAQULV010000041.1 GCA_028718405.1 Smithellaceae bacterium | reverse complement strand
GCTTACGTCGACAAGCCAGGCCTGTTCGAGGTTGCCAAAGGAGGAACGATCTTTCTCGACGAGATAGCAGAGCTCCCCTCGGTATTGCAGGTAAAGCTGTTGCGGGTGGTTCAGGAAAAGACCTTCCGCCGCATCGGCGGCGCCGATGACTTGAAGGTCGATACGCGCATCATCTCCGCCACAAACCAGGTTCTGGAGAAAAAGGTCGCGGAAGGAGGCTTCCGGGAAGATCTCTACTACCGTCTTAATGTAATTCCGATCAGGATGCCGCCCCTGCGGGAAAGAAGAGAGGATATCCCCTTACTAACAAATTTCTTTATCGAAAAATATAGTCGCGAATTCTCCAAAGAGGTCATGACCATTTCAACCTATGCCATGGAACTACTGATGGATTATGAATTCCCCGGAAACGTGCGGGAGTTGGAAAACATCATCGAGCGGAGCATCGCCCTGGAGACATCGAACATAATTCTGCCGGAGAACCTTTTCCTTGCCGGACGGTTCGAGAATGAGGAACGTGCGGCTTCAGGCGAAATACCTGACAGGGGGATAAATCTAAATGAAGAGATGGCGAAGGTAGAACGCAAGATCATCGAGAATGCGCTCAGAAAGACAGGCGGCTCCAAGACCAAAGCGGCGGAGCTTCTTCGTGTAACGTTCGATTCGCTCCGGTACCGGATAGAGAAACTGGGCCTGGATGGATGATATTTGCTTGACTAATGCGCATTTTGCCGTTATAAAACGTCACCAAAAGATCATAGGTGGAAGGCTGATGTACTTGGGCGGGATAGTGTTTAACTTTTTTTGCTTCTTTAGCAGGGTCTGCCTGCCATGCTCATGATCTGATCAGGATGTGTGAGCCGTGGGCAGACCTCGAAACTGCCCACGGCTTTTTTTATGTGCTGTGGGACTATCTCACAGCATTTTTTTGATCTCTAAAAGAGGAGGGAGGCGCAATGAAATCGATTCGTTGTTTGGTGATTTGCCTGGCCATGCTGGCACTCGTTGGACTCATCACAGTTCCGGTCACGGCCGCTGAGAGCATCAAGGTCGGAGCAGCGATAAACATGACGGGACCGGCATCGACCTGGGGTCAGTTCCACGCCAAAGGCATGCAGGACTACTTCAAGTACGTCAACGATGTAAAGAAGGGGGTAGCAGGTCGCAAGGTGGAGCTTCTCTTGGTGGATACCGCCTACAAAGTTCCCGAGGCGGTTGCCGCCGTCAAGAAGTTTGCCGTTCAGGACAAGGTCGATATGATCGCCACCTGGGGCGCCGGGGAGGGGCTGGCGGCCAAGCCGATCATTCAGGAGTACAAGATCCCGGCGATCAATTTCTCCACTAGTTGGGAGCTGCTGGAGCCGCCTGTAGACTATATGTATCTGCCCTTCGGCAGTTATAAGATGGATTGCTTCGCTGTTCTGGAATACATCAAAGCCATTCACAAAGGCAACGGAGCCCCGAAAGTTGGTCTTCTGACGTACAATAACGCCTATGGACGTTCCATCCATCAGCCCAGCAAGGACTACGCCGCGAAGAACGGCATCCAAATCGTTTCGATCGAGGAATTTCCCCCGAAGACGGTTGACCTAACTACGGAATTGCTGCGACTTCAAAAAAGCGGCGCCCAATACGTCTTCATGCAGATGCTGCCGGCGACGATCATAACGGCCTTTAAGAGTGCCGATCGCATCAACTACAAGCCTGTTTTCCTAGGAACGTGGACATCGACTGATCCCGACTTTTTCAAGCTGGGGAAGGGCGTCATCGATGGTCGTCTCTGTATCCAATTCCCCGGCGGTCTGCCTTCTGACAAGACTCCGGGTATGAAGGTAATGAACGAGCTCTGGAAGAGATACAAGACCGTGAATAAATTTGACGCCTCTTACTGGGAGGGTGTATCCGTTGCCATGATTATGGAACGAGCTTTCATCCGCGCCAATGAGAAATATCGGACGATCAATGCCAATACGATCAACAAGGCAATGGAATCCTTCAAAGGCGAGGATTTCGGCGGAATTATCCCGAAGGTGACTTATACAAAGACCGACCATGGTGCGTCTTTCAAGGCAAGAATTGTAAAGGTCACGGAGAATGGGGATTTTGTTCCACTCACGAATTTCTATACCCCCGGTAAGGAGAAGATCAGGATCAAGAGGTAATGAAGGCATTCCGCGGTAAACCGAGCATCTACGGAACGGCGGTCCCGCAAGGGGCCGCCGAACTGACAATAAGTGATCTCAGTCTCCATTTCGGCGGCGTCAAGGCCTTAAGTGCAGTCAACATCGAGGTTCATAGCGGCGAACTATTGGCCGTGATCGGACCGAACGGGGCGGGAAAGACGAGCCTCCTCAACTGTATCACGGGATTTTATCGGGCCCAGAAGGGCCGGATTCTCTTTAACGGCCAGGATATCGCAGCCATGCCCACTCACGAGTTGATCAGGGTCGGTATCGGTCGGACCTTTCAGAATATCGAACTCTTTCCCGGAATGTCGGTCCTCTCGAATATGATGCTCGCGCGGCATATCCACTGCAAATATCATCTGCCTGCGGCCGGATTGTTTTCGCGCGGTGTACGTCACGAAGAGATCAGACATAGAAGAATCCTCGAGGAATTGATCGATTTCTTGGAGATGCAATCCATCCGCAACAAAACGGTAGGCTCGCTTCCCTATGGTATGATGAAAAGGGTAGAACTGGGCAGGGCACTGGCACTGGAACCGAAGCTGCTGGTTCTCGACGAACCCTTTGCCGGGATGAATCTGGAAGAGAAAGAGGACATGGTGCGCTTTCTGGTCGAGCTCAACGAAGCGTGGGGGCAGACAATGATCCTTGTCGAGCACGACATGTCCATCGTGATGAGCATCGCGCAGCGCATTGTCGTTCTGAACTTCGGGGAGAAATTAGCCGAAGGCACCGCGGAGGAGATAAGGAATCATCCCGAGGTAATTAGGGCGTATTTGGGGGACAACGTTTCCCTGTACTAAAATTTTTGTCGAGGCGTGGGCATCGGATGTATCAGCAAGGAGGTGCAGTAGCCCGTGAGTAGTACAGCAGGAGAAGAAAAAGCAGGTATGGTCTCTTCGCTTGCAGAATATACCTTGCCGCAGATCCTGGCGAAGCAAGCCGGACGTTTCGGTGATGGGACGACCGCGCTTCGCGAGAAAGCTTACGGCATATGGCAGGCCTATAGCTGGAACGATTACGAGCGGTACGTAAAAAAGGCGGCCCTGGGATTCGCCGGCCTGGGATTCAACCGTGGAGAGCGGATCGCCATCATCATGAACAATCACCCGGAGTGGCTTTTCTCCGAGTTAGGAGTTCAGTGCCTAGGAGGCGTAAGTCTCAATCTCTTCACGTCAGCGGTGACCGAAGAGTTGAAATCAGCGCTCAATCGCATCGAGGCGAGTTTCGTTGTCGTTCAGGACCAAGAACAGGTCGACAAGATGCTCGATGCACGCCCTTCTCTAGGTCATGTCCGTCGCGTTATCTATGTCGATCCGACGGGAATGAGAAACTATCGTCACGATCCGTGGCTGATGAGCTACCAAGATTTTCTCAAGCTGGGAGAGGAGACGGATGAGAGTAATCCTGGACTCTACGAGTCGGAACTTGCCAAAGGTAAACCCGATGATACGGCCGTGATGATCCTCACCTCGGGGACGACAGGTCTTCCTAAGCTTGCGATGCTCTCGCACCGGAGCTTTGCTCAGATGGGCCGGAACTGGACCGAAGGAATGGAAATTACGCCGGGGGAAAATTGGCTATCTATGTCACCGCCCGCGTGGATTGTCGATCAGATGTGGGGCGTGGGCGTTGCCCTCGTGTCGGCAATGACAATGAATTTCCCGGAAACGGCGGAAACGGTCGTGGAAGATTTCCGCGAAATCGGCCCCGCCATGATCATTACCTCATCACGCTTTTGGGAAGATCTGGCCTCGAAAATTAGGGTGAAGATATCCGACGCCGGATGGCTGAAGAGACGCCTGTTCGAGGCCGGCGTAAAATTGGGAAGAACGGTCGTCGATGCTCAGGGAAGGGGAGAGAAAATTCCACTTATCTCGCGCGGCGTGTATCCTCTGGCGAGAGCGACCGTTTACAGGCCTCTGCTGGACCGGATCGGTTGTGCGCAACTGAGGGGCGCCTATACAGGAGGTCACCCAATCAGCCCGGACGTCATTCGTTTTTTTCGCGCCATCGGGCTTAATCTCAAGCAGTGCTATGGCCTCACGGAATCCTGCGGTATATTCCAGGTTCAGCCCGACGACCAGGTGAAGCTCGAGACCGTAGGAAAACCCTTGCTGAGCACCGAGGTGAGACTTGCGGAAGACCAGGAGGTGCTGGTAAAGAGCCCGGCCAATTTCAGCGGCTATTATAATGATTTCGGGGCTACGGAAAATGCCTTCAGCGACGGCTGGTTGCGAACTGGCGACGCGGGATATTTCGATCGCGACGGACATCTGCTCATCATCGGACGTAAGGAAGAGATAATCAGGAACAAGAGCGGAGAAGCCTTTTCGCCGGATTTCATCGAGACAAGATTGAAGTTCAGCCCCTACATCAAGGAAGCCGTTATCTTCGGAGAAGGGAGACCCTTTATCTCCGCCATGATCAACATCGATTTCGGAAATGTCGGCAGCTGGGCGGAGGAGAGAATGATTCCCTACACTACTTACACTGACCTCACGCAGAGGTCGGAGGTGGAAAAACTGATACTGGAGGAAGTGAGCCAGGTGAATGGGCAGCTGCCTGACATTATGAAGATTCGCAAGTTTATACTTCTTTACAAACTCCTCGATGCCGACGATGAAGAGCTCACACGCACAGGAAAGATCCGGCGTCGTTTCGTATATGGTTTGTATCTGAAACTTATCGAAGCCATGTACAACAACATCGCGCAGGTCGATGTCAAGGGAAAGGTACGTTACCGTGACGGTCAAGTTGGGCAGATAGAAACGCGGGTTAACGTTATAGCGGTATCCTAAGGCTAGGTTATGGATTTCTTCGTACAACTTCTCATAAACGGCATCAGCGTGGGCTTCCTCTATGGCCTGTCCGCCATGGGCTTTGTGATGATCTTTAAATCATCGAGTGTTCTGAACTTTGCCCACGGCGAGTTGCTGGCCATGGGTGCCTTCCTCTTCCTGGCCCTCGTTACTTGGGCGCAACTGCCCATTTTGCCCGCCTTCCTCATTACCTTGGCGGGCTGCTTTGTCCTGGGGTTTGTCGTGGAGAGACTTTTTCTCCGCCCACTGATCGGGGAACCGCTGATCTTCGTTATTATGCTCACCGTAGGACTGGCCTCGATGTTCAAGGGTATCCTTCTTCTGATCTTCGGTGGCAACCTGAACACTTATCCGGATTTTCTCCCGAGCTTTTTGGGAATACAGAGGGGAATGATCAATATCCCTCCCGTCTATACGGCGACGCTCATTATCGGGCTCACCTTTCTCGCGGTATTCGGTTTATTCTTCAAATACTCCTCTCAGGGAATTTATATGCGTTCCGTAGCTGACAACCAGAAAGCGGCCCTGTCCCTGGGTGTACACGTTAAGCTCGTTTTTGCCCTCTCATGGGCCATTGCCGCACTCGTCGCAGGTATGAGCGGGATTGTCCTCGGTATCATCAACGGGATCAACGTACATGACCTGTCAGCTATTGGACTAAAGGTATTCCCGGTCGTGATCCTGGGAGGACTGGACAGCATCGGCGGGGCCATTATCGGCGGGATTATAATCGGCCTGCTGGAGACCTTCACCGGAGGTTATCTATCGCCATCGCTCCGCGACGTCGTACCCTACATCGTCCTCGTGTTCATTCTCCTCGTGAAACCGTACGGACTGTTCGGGCTTAAGGAGATCGAAAGGGTATGAAAAAGAGAACTCTGAGATTCCACCCTTGCGGAAATTATAAAGAACGGTACGACGATGAACTTACCATCTTCGAGTCGGATTTCGGCAGGTTCTGGGCTTTGGTGGGGTTGATCATCCTCTTTGCCGTCGTACCGTACGTAGTAAGTCCCTATCTCCTCTACGTAATCAACATGATCGGCATTGCCGCGATTGCCGCGATCGGACTCAACATCCTGATCGGCTATACAGGGCAGATCTCGCTGGGACACGGCGCCTTTTTCGGCGTCGGTGCTTACGCGGCAGCGATCCTCGCCACGACGGTAAATGCCCCTTTTCTTCTCGCCGTTCCCGCTGCGGGTATCATTACCGCTCTGGTTGGCATGATCTTTGGGATTCCCTCGGGACGACTGAAAGGGCTCTATCTTACCATTGCCACGCTTGCCGGGCAGTTCATTATTGAATACATCCTCATCCACTGGGAGAGCCTGACCAAAGGTACGATGGGCATAACACTGCCTACCGCTGACATCGTAGGCTTTCCGATAAGCGGAGACAAGAGCTTTTTCTTCGTCATCTTCATCGCACTGTGTCTCATGACCTGGATCGCGATAAATCTGGTGCGGACCAAATTTGGTCGCGCTTTCATCGCCATCCGTGACAACGATCGGGCTGCAGAGGGAATGGGAATTCCGATCTTCCGCTATAAACTCCTGTCCTTTGGGATAAGCTCATTCTATGCCGGATTTGCGGGAGCGATTTGGGCCTTCTACATGATCAGCGTGACTGCAGAACCCTTCAATCTCACGCTTTCCGTCGAGTACATCGCGATGGTAATAATTGGAGGATTGGGAAACATAGCGGGGTCCATCTATGGTGCCGTCTTCATCACTGCACTTACCGAGGTGCTGAGGTGGCTTACCGACTACCTCATGAACAGTGGGGCATTCGCTACCAGCGGCTTTAATCTGAACCTTGCCCCGCTCCGGGAATTTGTCTTCGGGTTGGCAATTGTCGTCTTTATCCTCTTCGAACCGCGGGGCCTGGCGGAGATCTGGCGTATCGTCCGTTCCAGTTTCCGCCTCTGGCCTTTTTCGTACTGATCGGGGGAAACGGTGGAGAATAACATCCTGCTTCAAATCAACAATATCTCCGTTGTCTACTCCGATGTCATACAGGTATTAAAAGGCGTATCGCTGGCGGTAGAGAAGAATCACATCGTATCGCTTCTGGGAAGCAACGGTGCGGGCAAGACCACGACTCTCAAAGCCGTATCAGGTCTGTTGAAACCAGAAAATGGCAAGGTGACCGATGGTAGCATTATCTACAAGGGCAGAAACATCCAGAATCAATACCCGGAGTTCATTACGCGCCAGGGGATCATACATGTATTGGAGGGAAGGCAGCCTTTCAAATACCTAACCGTCGAGGAAAACCTGAAAGTCGGAACGGCGACGCGCTGGCTTAAGCCTCATAAGGACGATCTCGAGATGGTCTACCATTACTTTCCTGCGCTGGTGAAAAGAAGGAAGGCCTTGGCCGGCTACTGCAGTGGCGGGGAGCTGCAGATGATCGTTATGGGGAGGGCGCTCATGGCACATCCCGAACTGCTCCTCTTGGATGAGCCATCTCTAGGTCTGGCCCCGCTGGTCGTAAAAGAGATATTCGAGATCATCGTGAAGATTAACGAGGAACAGGCGACGACGATCATCCTCGTGGAGCAGAACGCCGGCATGGCGCTCCAGATAGCGCACTACGGATACGTCATGGAAAACGGCAAAATTGTTATGGAAGGTTCTGCCGCAGATCTGGTCAAAAATCCGGACATCAAGGAATTCTATTTAGGGGTGGGCGTAGCCGGAGACCTGCGATCGTATCGTGATGTAAAATCCTACCGGCGCCGCAAGAGATGGCTCTAAGGAGGAAACATGGCTGCATTCGACGAGAGAGAAATCCTTTCGCCAGCGCTGCGGAGAGAGGAAAATTTCCGCAGGTTCAAAGCGATGCTCGCTGCAGGATACGCCAAGGCGGAGAGGGTCCGAAGGATGTGCCAGGAGAAGGGTATATCCCTCGATGACATCAACAGCCTTGATGACCTGTCGCGCTTTCCCGTTATCTCCCGCGAGCAATTGATTGCTCTGGAAATGGAAGAGCCGCCCTACGGAGGTTTCGCCGACTCGGCTGCTCCCGTCGACAGGATCTTCATTTCCCCGGGACCCGTATATGAGCCTCACCTTGCC
>JAQULV010000040.1 GCA_028718405.1 Smithellaceae bacterium | reverse complement strand
CGCTAGAAGCCAGGGGAAGATTTTCTTGTCTATGGGGGTCTTCATTATTTACCCTGCTTTTTGCCTTCTGCGTTCTCTTGCTTGATTCTTTCCTTCTCGTCCTGGATATCCTTGTCTACACTCTTCTTCTCTTCTCCACTCTTCCTCTCGCAGAGCCTCTCCAAGGGTATCTCGAAGGAAGCATGGGCCATCAGGTAACTGTTCTCCGTTTCGAGGGTCTCCTCTCCGGTGGCCACTTTTTGGGCTGCCAGGTTGAATCCACCCACGCCGACGCTGAACCAGCCGTACTTAAATTTGGCGCCGGCGTTGACAACCTGACGCTGGTTCTTAAGATTCAACCCCTGCACCTCCGCTACCAGGTACAGATGTTTGAAAAGGATCAGATCCACCCCCACGCTGTAAAAGGGGTCGCTGCTCACACCCTGGTTGTAGAGAACCTCGGCGACGCCGGTGGCGGAAAGGATTGCATAATCCCGATTGACGATAGGAATGTTGATAGTTGCAGCCAAATAGGGGTTAAAGAGGATATCGCCCTGGTTGCTGACCCGGTTCCCATGGATGGAGGCACCGTTGATGCCCACCGATATCTGCGGAATGAAGTCATTACTGAAGTGCAGTATCCTAGCCTTGAGATGGGCAGTGTCCATGTCAACGTCGGAACGTTTGAAATCATCCCAGATGAAGGTTCTTTTCGTGTAACCCAATTCCACGTCCGTCGAGGTCCCCAACATGACGCTGCCGGTGGTGAGGAATATTCTCCGGTCCTCGATCTTTCCGGCATCCTGTGCGTTGGCGGCCAGATAAAAGTTATATCGGCCGATGGTTGTTGCCTTGGGTACGGTAAGCAGCCCGTTCTCACCCCATTTATAAGCGGGACTGATGATCCTCTTGAACATGGCAAAATCGGACTCGGTCGTGGCCGCGCCGGCGCGCGGCACCTCATAGATGGAAAGAACGAAAAGAAGCAAGATGAATAAACTGGTAGTTTTTCTCATGTTCTCCTCCTTTGGGGAATGCATGGGACCTGTCGGACTTTTTTTATGTGAATAATGAGGAAAGAATGCTTGAACCGCTTGACGGATGGGACACCTGGTAATCTCCGCCGTGGCATTTTATAGCAGATTTGCGTGCCAATTTCACGGCAAAAGTTCAGCTATCCTTAGATAGATGTCTATCGTCCGGGGAGACGGTCTTTGGGGATAAGAGGATTTTGCTGCCAGGGTGGCGAGAAGACCTATCCCGCCGGCGCCTGCATTGTCGGCGGGATAAATTCATGTATCCGAAAGATCAATGCTTGAGATGGCAGTTCGCGTTCAGTGCCTCGGCATTAAGCATCAGGCCGTCCCATTCCGTGAAGACCAGACCGTAGGCACGCATGCGCTCGTGCAGGTCTTCGGGAATAACATCGAGGTTGGTTGTGACGATGTAGTTAATCTTGCTGACGATATCTTCCACATCCAGGCTGGTAACCATGATGAAGGCAGTCTCCGGCCTGGCTTCCTTCCTGCCCAAGTTGACCACGATCAGTTTTGCGTTTCCCATCGGTCATCCTCCAGAGTGGATTTCTTGTCCTCTTCTTACCTGGAAGATGCATATTCCATACCTCGTAACGCAATACCTTCTTTGATGTCCCTCACAACGGCCGACGGCGCCGAAACGACGTGACTTCAACGGCGTCAACGCAGATCGCTGATATAATCGGCGATATTCTGACAGTGGTCGGAAATGCGTTCCAAATGGATCAGCATCTCCAGGAAAAGGGGGCCCGCCTCCGCCTGGCAGATCCGCTGGTGAAATCTCACCAGATGGTTGTCCCTGGCTTCCTTAACCTTCTCGTCGACCCCGTCTTCACGCAGGGTGATGTTCCTGATGCATTCCGGATTTCTGGTTTCGATGAGAAAGGCGGCGTCGGAAAGATTCTCCTGGACTCGTCGGCGGATGACATCCATTTCCTCGTTTCCGGCCGGAGAGAATTTGATGCGCCTTCTGAACTTATCTTCCAGGAGGCCCGCGACGATAATGACGTGATTCCCGATCCGTTCGATATCGTCGGCCAGAGCCGTATAGGTAAAAAGTTCCTGGGAGGAAGTGTTGGTCATCTGGCGATTGGAGATTTTCCGCAGGTAGTCTACGATCTCGCTACGCATGTGATTGACGACGAATTCAATGTAATCGATATTTCTCCTCTTATCCTCCCGATAGTTGAGCCTTAAGTTCATAGCCTCCGCATACATCTTCTGAACCAGCGTCATCCCCCGCCCCAGTTCCTTCTTGACCGCATCCAGGGCCTCTTCCGGCCGGTCCAGGTAGGCGTCATCGAGAAACTCCGGCCACAGGGGCAGTTCCTCTTCGCGGCCGGGAACCAGTTTTTCGATAAAAGAGGCCGTCGGCCTGAGGATGAAGAAGAAGACCACGACAATGACCAAGTTAAAGAAGAGATGCCCGTATACGATCTGCTGGGCGCTTGTCCCAGGCAGAGAGGATAGTGCCGGTACCAGGACGGGTAGCAGGAGGAGACAGATGGCAGCTCCTACGACCTTGAAAAGAAAATGTGACAGCGCGGCCCTTTTGCCGTTCAACCCCGCCACGGTGCCGGCGAGAAGCGCCGTGACGGACGATCCTATGTTCGCACCGAAGACGATAGGAAGCGCCATGCCGAGGGAGACGAGGCCCTGTTGGGCCAGGATAACCAGGATGCTGATCGGAATGACCGAGGCGTGCACGATACCCGTGAAAACCAACCCCAACGCCAATCCCCAAAGCGGGTTCTGCGTCTCCTGGAAGAAGCGCACGACGTCCGGATTTCCCTTTAAGGGTGCCGTCGCCGCGGCGGATATACTGAGACCGAAGAATATGAGACCGAAGTAAAGGATGTTCTCGCCGATACGCTGCCACTTCTCTCTTCCGAACAGCCAGACGAGCCCTCCCAGGACGATGAGCAGAGGGGAGACGTCCGTCAGGTGCCAGACCACCAGCTGGACGGTAAGCACCGTCCCGATATCGGCTCCCAGGATGATGCTCAACGAATTATAGAAAGTGATGAGCCCGGCGCTGACCATCCCGATGATAAGAACGGTCGTGGCCGAACTGCTCTGGAAGAGGATGGTCGAGAGGCAACCCGTAATAAGCCCGGAGATCGGTCTTTTGACGGCATACCGGATGTAACCGCGTATGCGCGCGGTGAGGAGCTGCTGCACCTTGGTGCTTAGCTTCATCATACCGAACAGAAACAGGGTGAGCCCCGCGGCAAGCAGCAGTGTCTCTTTCATAGATCTCCTGAGTCCAAAAGATATCCTTTGCTCTGCCCTACAACGTCCCCAGCAAAACGACCAGCAGGACGCCCAGCATGAAAGAGAAAATCGTCCCGTGATGGGTCTTGATGCTACAGGAAGTGGGGATGAGTTCGTCGGCTGAAATATAGATCATGATCCCCGCCGTCGCCGCGATAATGACTCCGATCAGATCTGTACTGATCACCTGGTAGAGGTGGTGGGCAAAGGCAAACCCGGCAAGAAGCGGGATCACCGTCGAGGTCGAAAGGAGAAAGGATTTAACCCTGTTTCCCGTGGCGTGGAGGTAAGGTCCTGACGTGCAGATGCCTTCCGGAACCTTCTGCACCGCGATCGCCACGGCGATGGTGAGACTCACGGTAGGCGCGGCGACTACCCCGATCGCCATCGCCATTCCCTCGGGAAAATTGTGCAGGAAGATGCCGACCATAAGATACACGGCGGTCTTCTTCAGATTCCTTCCGTGTTCGGGACTGCAGAGCTCCGGGTGGATATGGGGGAGAACCTTGTCGAGCATGTACATGATGACGGCGCCACAGCATATGCCGAAAGCGCAGAGCGGTACGGAAGCTAGTTCTATCCCGCGGGGTATCAGGACAAGAAACGATATGGACAGCATCACGCCCGCGGCAAAGGACAGCATGACGCTTACCTGGGCGTCGGAGCTCTTGCTGAAAGCGCCCACCGCCGAACCGATAATCGGCGAAATGATGGAAATGGCCACGATCAGAGGAACAATATCAAAGTTAGTCATGGAAGAATTGTGGACTGGAGCCCCTTTCCCTTTGAGGTCATTTACCCATATCAATATCTTCCCGGAAAATTCGGTTTGCGTTTTTCGCGCTGGGCCGTAACACCTTCTCTGGCATCGGGACTGGCAAAAATAGGCGTACCGATCTCGAGTTCTCTCGCAAACCCATCCGCATGGGTCATATCCGCCGTCTCGCGGAAACACCGGACAATGCCCTGTATCGCCAACGGGCCGTTGGCGGCCACGCGCTCAGCCAACTCCAGGGCCGCATCCATTAATTCACCCCTAGGCACGACCTTATTCAGGAAACCCCATTCGTAAAGGGTCTGCGCTTTGAAGTTCCCCGCCGTGAGCAGGATCTCTGCGGCCCGGCAGGGTGTAAGGATGCGGGGCAGATAGATGTTGGATCCGCCAGTCGGCATGATGCCGAGCGATGCCTCGCGCATTTGGAAGACGGCATCGTCTGAGGCAACACGGAGATCGGCGCCCATGATCGTCTCGAATCCCCCGGTAAGACAGTAGCCGTTCACCGCGGCAATAACAGGCTTCATAACGATGTTGGGTTTGAGCATCGCTTCACCTACGTTCTCGCCGAAACCTACGATCCACCTCTCCGCCTCCGTCTCCGGCTCCCGCATCTTCGTCAGGATGGGAATGGCGGTCCGCAGATCCATGCCCGAACAGAAGATATCGGGAAGACAGGAGTACAGCAGGGCGACACGGATGCTATCGTCGGCATTGATGTCTTGCCACGCCTTGTGCATGTCCATCAGTATCTGCGGGTCGAGGGCGTTCTTCGCCTCCGGACGGTTCAGTCCCAGCTTGGCGATGTAGCCCTCTTTCTCATAGATCAGTCCCATAGCTCCTCCTTCTGTAAACTACTGCCCGTAGTGCTCTTTGATCCAATCCAGATAGGCGCCGCTCTGTACGCCTTCCGTCCATGTCTTGTTTTCCAGATACCACGCGATGGTCTTCTCCAGTCCCGAACGAAACGACTCGCGTGGGCGCCACCCCAGCTCCCGGTTCAATTTAGCGAAGTCGATGGCATAGCGTCGATCGTGACCCGGCCTGTCCTTTACGTACGTGATTAATCGCCGCCTCCCCTTGGCCGGAAGAAGTATGTCGACGGTGTCGCAGATCATTTCGACGATCGCGATATTCTCCATCTCGGCATTGCCGCCGATGTTGTAAGTCTCCCCGCGCCGCCCCGATTTCATGATTGTCCAGATCGCCTCGCAATGATCGACGACGTAGAGCCAGTCCCGCACATTCTTGCCGTCGCCGTAAACGGGCAGCGGTTTTTCATCACGGGCGTTCATGATCATCAAGGGAATTAGTTTCTCGGGAAACTGATATGGTCCGTAGTTGTTTGAGCAGTTGGAGATTGTCGTCGGTAAGGCAAAGGTCTCGTGGTAGGCCCGAACGAGGTGATCCGAGGCGGCCTTCGAAGCGGAATAGGGGCTGTTGGGCCGGTAGGGCGTCTCCTCGGTAAAAAGCCCCACGGGACCGAGGCTCCCGTAAACCTCGTCGGTGCTCACGTGATGGAAAAGGACGAAACTCTCGCCCCGCCCGCGGGCCGCCTCCAGAAGATTGAAGGTCCCCAGGACGTTCGTCTCAACAAAGGCTTCGGGGTGCCGGATGGATCTATCGACGTGCGACTCGGCGGCGAAGTGGCAGACGGCATCGATGGCACAATCGGCAAATATCTTTTCCATCCTCTCGCGATCGCGGATATCCGCGCGGTAAAACTGGTAGCGCCCCGGATAACGATCCTCCAATCCGCTTAGATTGTCGGGGTTGCCCGCGTAGGTGAGGAAGTCTACATTGATGATCTGGCCTTCAAAATCATCCTGCTGCAGAAGGTAACGGATGAAGTTGCTGCCGATGAAGCCGCAGCCGCCGGTAACCATCAGATTCTCTATCTTCATGGATGTCCTTTTCTCCCGCAGTCCGCCGTCAAGAAACGGCCTTTCTATCTAACCTTTTCAGGCAGCCCGGGCAAGGATTTTATCGTGCAAACTCATTCTATATAGCACCGCCCGCCGGCAAATCTCCGGGCATAGTAATCACTGTCCAACCTGTCGACGCGGATCGTCTTCCCGACCCCTGGTGCATGGACAAAGGCACCACTGCCTATATAGACGCCGACGTGACAGATCCTGCCGCCGGGGTTGGCAAAGAAGACGAGATCGCCCCGTTCGAGATCGTCCCGTTCCAGAGAGGCGCCGTACTGATACTGTTCGTAAGAGACACGGGGTAGATCCAAACCGTTGAGTTGATATACGGTCATGGTAAGTCCGCTGCAATCGAAGCCCGCATCTGCTGAGGATCCGCCCCAGAGGTAGGGAACACCGATGAAATCCTTTGCGGTTTTAACGATCTCTTCGCGAAGGTATCTGGTCCCCAGCTTTTCTCTCTTTGTAACGGCGTAATCTTCAGGGGCCACGATGTAGTATTCTTCGATGACACCGGTCTCCTTGAGCTTGCGGGCCTTTTCCCGGGCCGCCTGCTTGGTGGGGAAATTTCCGAATTGAACCTTATATAGGCCGGTCTTGGCGACGAAGTAAGTGGCGGCCAAGCCCCGGGCGCGCAAGACGTCGGTGAACCGAAAGGCATTCTCCGCCTTGGCGAAGGCCCCTGCCTGGATGGTATATCCCATGCGGGGAAGCGCACCCTTTGATTTCACGGCACGGTGGTAATACCGGACGGGGGCGGCCTTCCTTTCGGCACCGCAACAGGGAAGAATAAGCAGAAGCGATAGAGCCAAAAGCAACAAAGTCCAATGAGCCCTGGGACCTATGTTCATCTCTTCTCCGAAGGTTGATTTGCTGCTTCTGTAATTAGCACGTTTGTCGATCGCATCTCAAGCCAAAGGAAACCTCGCCGGGGATTATGCGAAGGATCGCAGAGAACAGCAATGGATTTTTTCAATAACGTACAAATTACATATTGACAAAAGAGACCTTTCTGTTCAAAAGAACTCAACTGTTCTCACAGGGGGGAACTCACCAACAACATCATAATTTCAGCAAGGGGGGTAACATCGTGACGGACACATCCTTCAAGGTCTATGGTTATCGATGGGTGGTGTTAAGCGTCTTCGTGCTCGTCGTCATCATGACGCAGATCATGTGGATCGCTTTCGCACCTATCACCGGCAGCGCTGCCAAGTTCTACGGCGTCTCCGATACGGCTATCGGCTTTCTGGCCATGAGCTTTATGGTCTTCTACATCCCCGTGTCGATCCCGGCTTCCTGGGCCATCGATACGTGGGGACTGCGGGTCGGTGTGGGGATCGGCGCCGTTCTTACCGGCGTCTTCGGACTGACCAGGGGGCTGTTTGGCGACAGCTACAATTGGGTTTTGTTTTCGCAGATTATGACGGCGATCGGACAGCCCTTCGTCCTTAACGCCATGACCACCGTCGCTGCCCGGTGGTTTCCCATCACCCAGCGCGCCACCGCCGCCGGTCTCGCCGCTTTAGGTACGATGATCGGCACGGCTATCGGCATGGGGGCCACTCCTGAACTTATCAACGCCTTCGGCGGGGAAAAGGGAATCCCTATGACGATGACGATCTACGGCGTCGCTTCCCTGGTGGCGGCCATACTCTTTATCATTTTCGCCAAGGATCGTCCGCCCACGCCTCCGTGCCCTCCGGGACATGAAGACCGGGCACTCGTGCTGGACGGCCTTAAGCATATTTTCACCAGCAGGCAGTTCATCTACCTGTTCACCGTCTTTTTCATCGGCCTTGGTATCTTCAACGCCGTTTCGATCTGGATCAATGTGATCGTTCAATCCCGTGGCATCACCGAGGAGCAGACGGGCATGCTGGGCGTGGCCATGTTGGTGGCAGGTGTTATCGGCGCTATTCTCCTGCCGGCGCTCTCGGATAAAATGCGCAAACGTCGGCCCTTCCTCTTGCTCTCCATCCTGGGCGGCGTCCCCGGCCTTATCGGTATTACATTCTGTCCGGGCTACATATCACTCCTGATCGCTTTCTCCATGCTGGGTTTCTTCCTCACCGCCTGCGCCCCCATCGGCTTC
>JAQULV010000039.1 GCA_028718405.1 Smithellaceae bacterium | reverse complement strand
CCGAAGATCTCTTCTTGGGCAATCCTCATTTTGTTGTCCACGTCCCCGAAGATTGTGGGCTCAATGAAGTATCCCTTGTCGAGATGGGCAGGCCTCTTTCCGCCGCAGAGGAGCTTAGCTCCCTCCTTCTTTCCGATCTCGATGTAGTTCATGACGGTATTGTATTGGGATTTGCTCACGACCGGTCCCATGGTTGTTCCGTAATCCATCGTGTCGCCCAGGACGATGCCACTTTTTACCTTTGCCAGCATGCGGTCGACAAATTCATCGTAGATGGTGTCCGGGATGAAACAGCGGGTGCCGCTTTCGCAGACCTGACCGGAATGGAAGAAGGTGCCGAAGAGGCAGCCGTCGACAGCGACGTCAAAGTCCACATTCTCTAGGACGAGCGATGGCGACTTACCTCCTAACTCCAAGGTAACCTTCTTGATCGTTTCGGCGCTCATCTTCATAATCTCACGACCCACCTCGGTGGAACCAGTGAAAGCGATCTTGTCCACCAGCGGTGAAACGCATAGCTCGCGACCGACGGTGCTGCCGGCGCCGACCAGAAGATTGAAGACGCCCGCGGGAATGTCCGCTTCGGCGATGCATTTGGCAAACAGCAGGGCGGAAAGAGGGGTGTCGGAGGCGGGCTTTATGATGCAGGTATTTCCCATGACAAGGGCCGGCGCGACCTTCCAGACAAGCATCATGAATGGAAAGTTCCAGGGGATAATTCCTGCGCAAACCCCGATGGGCTCGCGGTTTACGAAGTTCCAGCTTACACCCGGAAAATCAATCCAGGGCAGCGGCTCGTAGGCCGGGATATGCTCAGCCGCCTCGACGATCAACCGGAAGTGTTCGATGCCTACTGGGATGTCCATCATGGAGGTCTTCTTGAGCGTGCTTCCCCCGTCCATCGCCTCCAGTTCCATGAACTCGTTTTCCCTGGCCTTCAGGAGTTCGATAAGATGGTAGAGCCTTTTGGCCCTTTCCTTGACGGGCATCCCCCGCCAAGTGCCCTCGTCAAATGCGCGCCGTGCCGCCGCGATGGCGCGTTTGGCGTCGCCGACTGTGGCGGCGGGAACCTCCGCGATCGGTTCCTCGGTGGCGGGGTTATACGTGTACCGATATTCCCCGCTTTCGGGATCACAGAAATTGCCGTCGATAAACAACTGATACCTATCCATGCAGCTACCCTCCTTGTTATTTATTCCAGGGAATACCCCCCGGATTCTCATCGGTGTCCCGTAAGGTCGGAGCCTGCTGTGGGACTCACTTGGTCGGTTTCAGCGAGAAGAATAGAAGGTTCTTAATCTGAAGAAGCTTGCGCACCCACGTATAAGGGGCGAAGATCAACCCATAGAGAGCGTGGAACAAGGAAAACTTGTCGGAACTGTAGGGGTGCCATACCCAGAACCTTTTCCAGAAGAGTTTGGGTATGGGTATCGTATCGTAATTAATGTGATAGGCGTGGCAGAGGTCCCGGAGTCCTTCGTCGGAGTGGACCCGGCCCATGCCGCTTTGCTTTACCCCGCCCCAGGGAGTCTCGGGAAAGGCGTGGGTGAGAAGAGTTTCGTTGATCATGACCGTTCCCGCTTCGAGCCGCTCGGCGATCCGTTTTGCCTTCTTCGCGTTTCGTGAAAAGACATAGGCGCTCAGCCCATAGATGCTCTTGTTGGCGGCGGCGATCGCCTCTTCGTCTGTCTGCACCTTCATGATGGGGAGGAACGGGCCGAAACTCTCTTCCCGAACCAACTCCATCTGGCCGGTGCAGTCGACCAGGACCGTGGGTTCGAAGAACATCTCGCCCAGCGGCGAGCTTTTGCCCCCGGTCAGAACGCGCACCCCCTTCGCGAGGGCATCATTTAGTTGGTGCTCGATAATGCGAAGCTGGGCTTCGCTGGTCATGGCCCCGATCTCCACTTCCTCTGAGTGCAGGGGATTACCCTGTTTGAGGTTCTTGACCAGTTCCACCACCCGTCCGACGAAGTCGTCGTAGATGTCCCGATGGGCATAGACACGTTCCACGGAGGCGCAGATCTGCCCGCAATTTCCGAAGGCACCCATTACAACGGATTTCGCCGCCAGATCGAGGTTGGCATCGGCACAGATGATGGCGGGATCTTTGCCGCCTAATTCCATGGAGCAGGGAATAAGATGCCTGCCGCAAACCGCGGCTACCCGTTTTCCGATCTCGGTGGAGCCCGTGAAATTGACGTAATCCAGCCAGGGTGCACCTTTCTCGATCAATTCTTCGGCCATCTGTCCCGGTCCGGAAATGATCTGGAGAAGCGCCGCGTCTAAACCGGCGGCGTCGAACAAGGCGCGCATCTTGTAGGCGATGAGAGGTGTAAGCGAGGCGGGCTTGAGCAAGACGGCATTACCGGCGATGAGATTCATCACGACGGCGCCCGTGGGGATGGTGAAGGGGAAGTTCCAGGGTGAGATGACAAGGTTTACGCCACGCGGCCGAAAATGGATGTAGCTTTTACGGATCTTGAAGATCCAGATGGGTATGGGGCGGGGTCTAAGAATCTTCTCTGCCCTTTTTGCGTAGTACGCGCAGAGATGAACAATGGGGAGAACCTCGTGCATGTAAGACTCATAGAGGGGTTTGCCGTTCTCCCGGCTGATCAGTGTGGCTACTTCCCGGGCATTCTCATGGAGCAGCCTCCCGAAGCGGGAGATGACTTCGGCGCGCTTCCCGATCGGTGTCTCCGCCCAAGCTTTTTGGGCAACGGCCGCCCTCTCCAGGGCCTCGAGGGCCTCATCTACGGTGAAGGATGGTACATCTCCGATCTTGGATCCATCCACAGGAGAGAAGACCTCTATAGTTCTCCTGTTCGGTGACGCTAAGACGTGGTCCAACTGCTGCGCTTGCATACATCCTCCCTCCCTGCGGCGGTTTTGGTGATACGAAGCTACGGCAAAGTTGCAGAGTCAGTAAACGAACGAGAAGATTCCATTGCCGACCGAACACAACCACTGCCTTGGTTGATGAAGAAGTCCGGCCACGCATGATGAGATAGAGAATTATGTTCGGTGGAACATATGTTTTCTGAAGCATAATGTCAAGGTAAAAAAAGAGGGAAGTGACGAACAGGTTTCCGCCCCCTTCCGCCACGGGGCATCGGAGGCGCCGGCGGAGGATCGGTGGTTATTAGGAAGGTTTTCCTTTGTTGATCTTTTTCTGGAGGGAAATGAATTTCTTGAAGTTCTTGGCCAGAATCGGGTTGATTTCCTTTTCCATTTCGTCGAAAAGTGTCAGCAGCGCCAGCGCCGCTTGTGTCAGGTGCATGCCCCTTTCGTGAACATCCACCTCGACGAGTTTCATGCCCAGGCGTTCCTCCGTAACCCTTAGCTTTCCCCAGGCCATCCGGTAGGACATCTTCAGTTTCTTCGCGGCCGCGTTGAGGCTTCCGCACTCCGCGATGTTACGCAGCAGCACGGCGCGACCCTCTCCGAAGAGGGAATGTCCGTCCTCCTCCAGCCATATCCTATGCTTAATATTCACTTCTTTCCCTCCAAAATCCCTGGAACGGCCGGCACTGCGGCATTCCACAGTGTTATGCTGACGGTAACATACTCGGACGGGACTCACAACCTCTTTTGTGGCAAAGGGAAGAAGAATCCATGGGTTGCCTACCGGCACCTCCGGAATACTGTCGGGTAAAGGATATTTGAGTAGTTCCAGGTAAGAATCAGTAAAGATTTGCCTTGAAATACCGCGGTTTTTTCTTTATGATCCTCACCATTTCCAGGAGAACGCCATGTCCGGAGAATTGATGGGCACCAAAGAGTTGGCTCGTTATCTCGATATCCACGAAAAACAGGTCTACGCCCTCATCAAGGCGGGTCGGCTTCCCGCCACGAAGATTACCGGCAAATGGATATTTCCGAAAAAGATGGTGGACGCCTGGATAGAAAGACATGCCGGGCAGGGAATAAAAGAGGCGCGTCGCAAGAGCAGCCATATCGAGGGCGCGGTTCTCGCGGCGGGAAGCAACGATCCCATCCTGGATGTGCTCCTTACGGTCATGAAAAAGTCTCACCCTGACTACTATTTTTTTAGTGCTGTAACGGGCAGCACGGACGGGCTCAAGGCGTTGAACGGAGGCTACACCGATGTCGCCTGGTGCCACCTGCTTGATCCCGAAAACGGAAGCTACAACACGCCTGCCATCCTTGCGAAGCTTCTTCCCGAGGTCAGGCCGGTCGTTGTTCATCTCTTTCGCCGCCAGTTGGGTCTGATCGTTGCCTCCGGAAACCCTTGGCGTGTCGGCGGCATCGCGGATCTGGCCGGAGGAAGGCTCCGTCTTGTCAACCGCCAAGAGGGGTCGGGTACGAGGATCCTCCTGGACCAACGTCTGGCGCAGTCAGGACTGCGTAAAGAAGAAATCTCCGGCTATGAACGCGAGGTGTACACCCACTTTGAGGTCGGTTTGGCCGTCCTCTCCGGGGAAGCCGACGTGGGGATCGGGTCGGTCTATGTGGCCAAGATGCTGGGACTTTCTTTTGTCCCCCTTACCGAGGAGAGCTTCGACATGATCCTTAGTCGCGACACCTTCTTTTCAGAGGGGATACAAGCCTTCCTCGAGGTACTCAAGTCCAGCGGTATGAGAAGTCAATTGGCGGGCCTGGCCAATTACGGTTTCGCCGATACCGGAAAGATTCTTTACGCCCAGAGTTAACGGTTTACTTAAGAAAGGAGAGGATTCATGAAGAAATGGCTTTATACCTTTTTGTGCGTGATGCTGACCATCCTCCCTGCTCAAGCGCAGGCAGGCAAGGGATTCATCCTTCTCTCGACGACGATTGGCCCCATCGACGCCGGGATCGTTGACGTCCTGGAGAACGCCTTCGAGAAGGACACGGGTATCCGTGTCCGGCACGTGGGGGCAGGGACGACAGCCGCCCTGGAGAACGCCAAGGGGGGAAGCATCGATCTGGTCATGGCCCATGCCAAGGCGGTAGAGGAGAAGTTCGTTGCGGAAGGCTTCGGGACAGAGCGGATTCCCCTCATGTACAACGATTTCGTGATCCTCGGTCCGGCGGCCGATCCGGCCCGCATCAAGGGCATTACGAAAGCGACGGAGGCCTTCAAGGTCGTTGCGGCCGAAGGCGCCCCTTTTGTGACCAGGGGGGACAAATCAGGGACACATCTGGCGGAGCTGGATGTCTGGAACAAAGCGGGAATCAAGCCCGCCGGCGCTTGGTATATCGTCTACGAGAAGGGTGCCGAAGGGAACGCGCCGACGTTGCGTTTTGCCGACCAGAAAGGCGCCTATACGCTGATGGATCGGGCCACCTATCTCGTCCTGAAGGATCAGATCAAGCTCCAGGTTTTAGTAGAGAACGATGAGGCGCTCCTGAACCACATCTCGCTTATTCCCGTCAACCCGAAGAAATTCAGCCGGGTCAATTACGATGACACCATGATCTTCGTCAAGTGGCTTACCGATCCCGAAAAAGGTCAGAAGATTATCGCCTCTTTCGGCAAGGACAAATACGGAAGCGCTCTATTTTTCCCCGAGTCCCTAGCCTGGAAGAAGGTTCACTCTAAATAGATCTGCAGCACTGATAAACTACTCAATAACCAAGGAGGAAGGCGATGAAAAGATACAGACATCTAGGATGGATCGTGGCGCTGGCCGTCGCATTGATGGTTGTCTTCGGGGCAACATCATATGCCGCCGCTCCCGAGCAGAAGAACCTTATCCTGGCGACGACAACGAGCACGCAGGATACGGGGCTTCTGGATGAATTGCTCCCGATTTTCGAAAAGCAGACGGGCTATTTTGTGAAGACTATCGCCGTGGGCTCCGGGCAGGCCATGACGATGGGACAGAAAGGCGAGGCCGATGTCCTTCTGGTCCATTCGCCTGACGCCGAGAAGAAATTCATGACGGAAGGGTTCGGCGTGAACCGGATGCTCGTCATGCACAACGACTTCATCATCATCGGTCCCGCTTCCGATCCGGCTGGTATCAAAGGGGTGAAATCGGCCGTCGAGGCCTTCAAGAAGATCGCCGCAGCAGGAGCGCTCTTCATGTCCCGCGGCGACAACTCCGGCACCCACTCTAAAGAGAAGGGGGTCTGGAAGGCGGCGGGCATCAACCCCGAAGGGCAGAAATTCTACCAGCAGACGGGACTCGGCATGGGGCAGACTCTCGCTGTTGCTGCCGAGAAGAAGGCGTACACCCTGGCGGACCGCGGCACCTACCTGGCCCTGCAGAAGAACCTGGGTCTTCCGATCCTCGCGCAGGGCGATGCGATCCTGCTTAACATCTACCATGTAATTCAGGTCAATCCCGCCAAGTGGCCCAAGGTAAATGCCGTCGGCGCCAAGGCCTTTGCTGATTTCATGGTTGCCAAGAAGACCCAGGCCTTCATTAAGACGTTCGGCGTGAAGAAATACGGCTCTCCTCTGTTCTTCCCCGATGCCGGCAAGAAAGATGCGGAGTTGGGACTATAACAGATGGATATAATCATCGAGGGTATCAAGCAAGCCGTCGCCCTCCTTTTCAATCTCGATCATGAAGTTCTGACGATCACGTGGCTGTCCCTGAAGGTCTCGGGGACGGCCACGCTGATCAGCCTGTTTATCGGTATTTCCTGCGGTATGACGGTGGCCTTGACGGAGTTTCCCGGCCGGAGACTTGTCATCAGCCTGATCAACACGGGTATGGGGTTGCCACCGGTCGTCGTGGGGCTTTTCGTTACGGTCTTTCTCTGGAGAAACGGGCCGTTCGGCTTCCTGGAGATTCTATATACGCCCACGGCAATGGTCATCGCGCAGGCGATTATCGCCACCCCCATCGTGACGGGGATCAGTCTTGCCGCGGTCCAGCACCTTCCCAAAAACCTGAGACTCCAGATACTATCCCTGGGTGCTACGCGCCTCCAGATGGTATGGATCCTGGCCAAGGAAGCGCGGTTGCCGCTGCTGGCCGCCGTCATGGCAGGCTTCGGCGGCGTCATCTCGGAGGTAGGGGCCTCCATCATGGTCGGTGGTAACATCAAGGGTTATTCACGCGTCCTTACGACGGCGACGGTCATGGAAACAGGCAAAGGTAATTTCGATATCGCCATGGCGCTGGGCATCATTCCTCTGCTTCTCTCCTTTCTCATCAATTCGCTGCTTACGTATATCCAGCAGAGGGAGCATCCCCGGTGAACGGAACCATCCTGAAGGCAGAAAACGTACTGGTGAAAAGGGGAGGCGTGGACGTCCTCGACCTGCCCTCCTTTGAGGTAAAAGAGGGCGAAGTTCTGGCATTGATCGGCCCCAATGGGGCGGGCAAATCAACGCTGCTTCTCTGTTTGGCAAGGCTCCTTGATTTTCAGCGGGGCGCTATCATGTTTCGCGGACAGGACGCCGACGGTCGCAGCGCTATCGTTGACTACCGGAGACGCATCGCCATGGTCTTCCAAGAGCCGCTCCTGTTCGACACGGACTGTTACACTAATGTTGCTTCCGGACTGAAGATCAGAGGGCTGCCGCGGGGAGCGATAAGGAAGAGGGTCGAGGAGGCGCTGTCGCTTTTCGGGGTCAGTCATCTGGCCAATCGCTCGGCACGTAAGATCTCCGGCGGCGAGGCACAGCGTACCAGCCTGGCCCGCGCCTTTGCCATCGATCCCGAGATCGTCTTTCTCGATGAGCCCTTTTCTTCTCTAGATCCGCCGACACGGGACGCGATTATCGACGATCTGGATCGGGCATTAAGGGCGAAGAGCGTCACGGTCGTCATGGCCACCCACGACCAAAACGAGGCAATCAGACTGGCTGACCGGATCGCCGTGATGAAGGACGGAAGAATCGTTCAGATTGGGGTTCCGGAAGAGGTGATGAACAGACCCGCCGACGAATTCGTCGCTTCCTTCGTGGGCATGGAGACGATCATGACGGGCAGGGTTGCCGAGACGAATGCCGGCAGCTTCGTCGTCCAGGTGGGCGACCGCCGGATCGAAGCAACAGGCGTTGCCCGCACGGGCGAGCTTGTAACCCTCTGCCTGCGCCCGGAAAACATCGTCATCAGCAAGGGCGAGTGCGCCGCTCCAACCAGCGTCCGTAACGCCATTCCCGCCGTCGTCACCAAGATTACCCAAAATGGTTTCGTCTACAGAGTACAGCTCGACTGCGGATTTCCACTCACCGCCT
>JAQULV010000038.1 GCA_028718405.1 Smithellaceae bacterium | reverse complement strand
CACATCACCGTATCCCCACGTTCGAATACACCCCCTTGGAGATAAAAAAGGCGGTCGTGGGCTATGGCAGAGCTGAGAAAGGACAGGTCCAGGTCATGGTCAAGGCAATTTTGGGGATAGGAGAAATCCCGACCGCCGATGCTGCTGACGCCCTGGCAGCGGCAATATGCCACGCAAACTTTTTCAAGACATCTCCTATATGAAATGATAGCACAGATCAACGGAACCCTTGCCCATAAGTCAGTCAGCCATATCGTCGTGAACAACGGGGGAATAGGCTTCCGCGTGTTCGTGCCGCTCACGACTTTTTACGAACTTCCGGAAGTGGGTGATGATCTTCAATTATACATCCATACCCATGTGAAAGAAGACGCCATCAATCTCTTCGGGTTTCATACTGCTGAAGAGAGAGATATTTTTCAGCTTATGATATCGGTGAATGGGATCGGGCCCAAACTCGCCCTTAATATACTCTCGGGCATTTCTGCCGCCGAGCTTGTTTCCGCCGTCGGAGAAGGCAACCTTGGGAGACTGACGAGTATTCCGGGCGTCGGCAGGAAGATAGCGGAAAGAGTTGTTCTGGAATTGAGGGACAAGGTTGCTAAGTTGATACCGGAAGAGGCATCTGGCATAAGCGTACCCCAATTATCCGCTGACGAGATACTTGCAGGTGACGCCCTGTCTGCTCTCACCAACTTGGGCTACAAAAGTAAGGTTGCCAAGGAGGCGATAGACAAGGTGATCAAACAAGCTGAAGGGCCGCTACCGCTCGATAGTCTCCTGAAGCAGTCTCTTAACATTCTATCCAATTGAGGATGAAGGTATGGATCTGACGGATCGAGATTCCGTTGTGACGGTAGGAGAGATCGACGAAGAAAGAAACTTTGAGGCATCGTTACGTCCGCGGAATCTTGGCGAATACATCGGCCAAGAGAAGATCAAGCAGAACCTGGGTATTTTCATAGAAGCAGCCCGCCAGCGGCAAGAGGCGCTGGATCACGTTCTGCTCTATGGTCCTCCTGGGCTGGGGAAAACAACCCTGGCCTATATTACGGCCCGGGAGATGGCGGTTGACATCAAGGTAACCTCGGGGCCTGTGATCGAACGTCCCGGTGACCTGGCAGCGATCCTGACCAATCTCCATGAGCATGACATATTATTCATCGACGAGATCCACAGGCTTTCGCACGTGGTGGAGGAGATCCTCTATCCGGCAATGGAGGACTTCCACATCGATATCCTCATCGGCCAAGGCCCCTCGGCTCGCTCCATGAAACTCGAGATACCGCCGTTTACTCTCATTGGCGCAACGACAAAGGCGGGGTTGCTCACATCGCCGCTCAGGGATCGTTTCGGCATGAGCTTCCGCTTCGAATTCTATACCCCGGAAGAACTCTCCATAATCATCAAGAGATCGGCGCGAATCCTAGGCGTGGATGTGGACGAGGAGGGTGCCACAGAGGTAGCCCGCCGTTCACGAGGAACCCCGCGCATTGCTAACAGGCTGCTGAAACGGGTCCGCGACTATTCACAGGTCAAGGCGAATGGAATAATCGACAAGGATGTCGCGGTTCAGGCCCTGGAGATATTCGAGGTTGATTACCGCGGTTTCGACTTTATGGATAGGCGGATAATGTTGACTATCATCGAGAAATTTGACGGGGGACCAACAGGTATCGATAATCTCTCGGCCGCGATCGGAGAAGAAAAGAGCACCATAGAAGATATCTACGAACCTTATCTTATCCAAGAAGGATACCTACAGCGAACAGCAAGAGGACGGATCGCGACAAAAAGGGCCTATGAGCATTTTGGCAAGAACTGGCCGGGGGGGCGCGAGAGCGAGCTTTTCTGATATATTTTGTGGGACTTACCTTTGAGCAAAATAGGGCCTCCGATTTCCATTGGGTCCATACATGAAATGACGATATGAAGCTCCTTTTACATATCTGTTGTGCTCCTTGCCTCATATACCCGCTGGAACTGCTGAGGGACGAAGGCTATGACCCGACGGGTATCTTTTATAACCCTAACATTCATCCCTACCGGGAGTATGAGAAACGTAAAGACACCTTGCATGATTATGCCGGCAAGCAAGGTATAATGATATGGTGGGGAAAATATGACTTGGCTGATTTCATCAGTGATGCCAATTTCCATGGGAATGACAGATGCCGCTATTGTTATCACAAGAGGATTGAACATACGGCACTTTTCGCGAGGAATAATGGCTACGAGGGCTTCACAACCACCTTGCTATACAGTAAATACCAGAAGCATGATCTGATTCGGGAGATCTGTTACTCTCTAGCCGAGATGTACGGATTGGAATTCGTCTATCGTGATTTCCGGATAGGCTGGGCGACGGGGGTAAGTGTTTCCAAGGAATTGGGGATGTACAGGCAGCCCTATTGTGGATGCTTATACAGCGAGAAAGAAAGGTTCTGTCATAACCCTTGAGATATTCTGAAAGTGTCGTCAGCCCACTGCTTATCCCAAGTTGTAAAAAAACAAGGAAGGTTCAAGGGCGTGTTTTTTTCAACACAGAGAGCTATCCTGCGACTGCGGACCGCTCAAACAGGTGATTGGAAATTAATTTGTTTATTTAAACCCTTACGACCTGTCATAGGTAATAGGGGCTGACCTCGAATCCATGGTATGGTTGTTGCTAAAAGAGAAACAACCTTCTAAAAACTGAGAGAAATAATAAATGTATCTGCAAAGGACGATCAGAAACGAAATAGGCTGCCGTAGCGTGGGACTCCATTCTGGCCGGAAGATCAACATGACAATAAAACCGGCCAGCGTTGACGAGGGTATAATATTCATTCGCAAGGATCTTGATGGGAAGAACCGGATCAAAGCTGACTTTCAGAATGTCTGCGATACGACTCTAGCAACAACGCTGGGCGAAAATGGTGTCACCATTTCAACGGTTGAACATCTCATGTCGGCCTTCTGTGGAATGGGCATCGATAACGCTATCGTCGAAGTGGATGCCGCTGAAATACCGATTATGGATGGCAGCGCGCAGCCCTTCGTCGAATTACTGAAAGCCGTGGGCACAAGGCCACAAGGGAAGTGTAAGCGGTTACTTCTCGTTACTAATCCTGTGTCAATAACTGATGGAGGGGGAACGGCAGAGCTTTTGCCGGCACCTGAATTCAAGATATCCTATAAGATAGATTTCAAACATCCGCTGATCGGATCACAATCCTATCATATGACCTTCTCCGACATCGTCTACGAAAAGGAAATCTGCTCTGCGCGAACCTTTGGTTTCCTTAGGGATGTGGAATACCTGCAGGCGCGCGGTTTGGCCCTAGGCGGGTCGCTGAAGAATGCCATAGTCCTCGACGAGGAAAGGGTGATCAACAAAGAGGGGCTCAGATGCCCTGATGAATTTGTGAAACACAAGGTCCTTGATGCGATTGGAGATGTGTCTCTCTTGGGGATGCCTATAATTGGTCATCTCGTGGCTTACAAGTCGGGACATAAACTGAACAATCTCCTGTTGCGGGAACTCATGGCCCGCGAAGATTGCTGGAAGATTGTTCGCAGATACGACAGCTCTGACAAAAGGAGCGAGTTGAAGCCTCTCAAGATCCCTGCCTTTAGGATTCTGGACGCCGTTCATGCATAGTGGCGACCTGGTTGTGTGACCGCCGATCTGTCTCGGCGACACTGTTCCTTGTGATGTCCCTCCGTCTTTCCAGCCACCCAAATTGCACTTGCTTTTTCCCACCCGGTTTCATACTATACTTCACTTAATTGTTAAAATGGTAAGAAAATCTATGGGTTGTTTTCTGGCGGGGCAGCGCTGGTCGCGCCGCGGGAGGCTTTAAGTGTGCAAGAAGATCTTATTCCTAGGAATATCGATATGCCTTCTATTGTCGCCCACCTTAGGCCTTGCCGCCTATGACGGACAGGCAAAGATCAAAGATTTCCTGGTTACAAATAACGACAGACAGATTCTCGTTTTTGCAAAGGTGACTGATTGCTTCACGAAGGAGATGGAAAAGGCGATCCTCAGCGGTATTCCGACAACCTTCACCTTCCTGATAGACCTGCGCGAAGAGAGACCCTTCTGGTTTGATAGGGCGGTGCGTAAGGAAGTCGTCAAACAGACCATCAAATATGACAACGTCAGGAGAATGTTCTCCATCTACTCTAGCAATGACAGGGAAACCGCCACTTATCAGGACCTGGAAGCTGCGAAGCAGGCAATGGCCGAACTGAACGGGGTTGCTTTGACCCAGTTGAGTTATCTTGACAGGAAAAAGAACTATTATGTCAAGGTAAAGGCGCAATTGGACAAAGTCCGGCTTCCACTTCATATGGAGTACATATTCTTCTTTGTATCGCTCTGGGATTTTGAAACCCCCTGGTACACGAAGAAGATCGTATTCCGTTCTTAATAGCCAGATGGCTGAAGATGATTGGCGGTGAATGACGGGCGTGAGTAGAAAGATCCAGCAGATAGATCGCGAAGAGGCCAAAAGGCGGAAGCGGGAGAAGGTCATCATTTTCCTTACCGCCGTGGGCGTTATCCTTCTCACCCTTCTGGAAACTTACCTGTCAAGGCGCAATGAAGTTATTCCCGTATCGAATGATGTCTTCATCTTTGGCCTTGTCAACATCAATATACTTTTGATCCTACTGCTTATTTTTCTCATTGTCCGCAATGCCGTAAAGATTATATTTGAACGCCGTTACGGCGTTATCGGTTCCAAGTTGAGAACCAAACTGGTCGTGGCCTTCGTAACCTTGTCGCTTGTTCCGTCAGTGGTGCTCTTCATCTTCTCCGTGAATTTCTTGTCCTACAGCATTGATAACTGGTTCAACGTGAGAATTGGCGAGGCTTTAGGGCGTACCTTGGAAGTGGCCCAGCTTTATTATGGACAGACTGCAGAGCAGGCGAGATACTACGCTAGGCAGATTAGTTCCGATATCACGGAGAACCGTCTCTACGAGAAAGAACGGGGCATCTTTCTCAATCCTCTGATCAAGCAGCGTCAAGCCAGCAGTAACTTGGGATTGATTGAGATCTATTTCGACAATAAGAAGGAGAAGTTGATCTTTGCTGATCCCGCACATCCTGATTTGCCGCCCCTCGACCTTACGCCACGGATACATGAAGAGATCTTCAGCGGTCGTGAGGGCTCCAAAGTAAGGTCGGTTCCTGAAGGCGAAGTGGTCAGTGGATTGTATCCTATCTACTCGAATTTAAGTTCCAAAGATGTCATCGGCGTCGTTGTGGTTAGCCATTTCATTTCTAAGGAATTGGTTGACAAGATGGCCATCATCTCCAAGTCGTCTGAACAGTACAGGCAACTGAATCTCTTGAAGGCACCTATCAAGTATAGTTACATCGTTACCCTTCTTATCGTCACGTTGTTAATCATATTTTCGGCCACTTGGTTTGGTATGTTTCTGGCGAAGGGTATTACGGTACCCATACAGGATCTTGCAGAAGCAACGAAAAGAATTGCCCGCGGAGATCTCGATCACAACATCGACATCGATGCCGCCGATGAGATCGGGGTTCTGGTGGATTCTTTTAACTTAATGACACGGGACTTAAAGAAGAGTACTGAGGAATTGAGTGACGTGAATGCCGATCTGGAGCGGCGGCGCATTTACATGGAAACGGTTTTGCGGGACGTTTCCGCCGGTGTCATTTCCGTCGATGGAGGGGGGGTTATAACTACGATCAATCGGGCGGCCGAAAGTCTGCTCGGCATCAACGCCGGGAATATCTTGGGGCGGCGCTATGCTGAGGTATTGAGTGGTGAGCACCTCAGTCTGGTAGATGAATTGATGGAAGAGATAAGGGCAAAGGGTTCCATCGAGAAGCACATTGAGTTGATGCTCGACGGCAGGGTAGTGACACTCCTGATAACTATCACGAATGTCAAAGATGACACGGGAAACGACATGGGGGTTGTGGCGGTCTTCGAGGATATGACTCAATTGCAGAAGGCGGAGAGAGCTGCGGCGTGGCGCGAAGTGGCGAGACGGATGGCGCACGAGGTGAAGAATCCGCTGACGCCCATACAGCTTTCCGCGCAGCGTCTGCAGAAGAAGTACGGTGATCTCCTGGGGGAAGGCGATACCGTTTTCTACGAATGCACAAAGACGATCATTTCCCAGGTAGAATTGCTAAAGGGTTTGGTCAACGAATTCTCCCGGTATGCAAGAATGCCGACCACCAATCTTAGTCCCAATAATATAAACGGCGTTATCGCTGGGGCGGTAAGTCTCTTTCAGGATGCACACAAAGATATCGCCTTCGAGTACCTGCCGGGAAATGATCTGCCGGTCCTGAACCTCGATTCTGAGCAGATCCAGCGGGTCATGATTAATCTGTTGGATAATGCCGTCGCTGCCGTCAAACCCGGAGAAGGGCGCGTCGAGGTCAGAACTACTTTCGACAGACCTGCCAAGAAGGTTGTTGTTGAGGTGGCTGATAACGGCTCCGGGGTGCCGGCCAGCTATAAACCAAAGATGTTCGAACCATATTTCTCCACGAAAAGGACAGGGACCGGGCTCGGGCTGGCCATTGTCAGTTCTATCATATCGGATCATCACGGCCAGGTGGGTGTGAGCGACAATGAGCCCGTCGGCACAATTATCTCTTTTGAGTTACCGGTACCGGAAGCGACATAGATCATGGGGCAAAATACGATAAAAGCGAAGGCCTGAAATGAATCGAAACATACTCATTGTAGACGACGAAGAAAGCATTCGCCAGTCCCTCGAGGGCATTCTGGCAGATGAAGGTTACGAGGTCCTCACCGTCGGCAGCGGCGAGGAGGCCATAAGGATGGTCGGCGACGAACTCCCCAGCCTTGTACTGCTCGATATCTGGCTACCCGGGATTGATGGCATTGAGACCCTGAAGGCAATCAAATCCGAGTATCCGCAGGTACGGGTAGTCATGATGTCCGGCCATGGCACCATTGAGACGGCGGTCAAAGCTACGAAGCTCGGAGCATTTGATTTTATCGAAAAGCCCCTTTCGCTCGAGAAGGTTATCCTGATTGTCAACAATGCCATGGACATGATCCGTCTCGAGGAAGAGAACATCCTCCTGAAGAAAAGATACGGTCGCGAATACGAACTTACGGGCAGCAGCGAGCCGGTTCTGGAGCTGAAGGAGATGATCAACATTATCGCTCCCACGAACGCATGGGTTCTCATTATGGGTGAGAACGGCACCGGCAAGGAACTCGTTGCCAGATCCATCCACCGGCAGAGCAAACGCGCGCTGAAGCCCTTTGTTGAAGTCAATTGCGCCGCGATACCGGAGGAACTGATCGAGAGCGAGCTTTTCGGTCATGAGAAGGGTTCCTTTACAGGAGCTACCGAAAAAAGAAGGGGAAAATTCGATCTGGCAAACGAGGGAACGATATTCCTCGATGAGGTGGCCGACATGAGCCTAAAGGCGCAGGCCAAGATACTCCGGATTCTCCAGGAGAAAAAATTTGAACGCGTTGGTGGGACGAAGCTTATCCCCACCGATGTCCGCGTCATCGCGGCGACCAACAAAAATCTGGAACTCGAGATGGAAGAAGGTAGGTTTCGCCAAGATCTATTTTACCGTCTCAACGTCATTCCTCTCAATGTACCGCCACTCCGAGACAGGAAAGAAGATGTCCCCCTTCTGGTGAATAGATTTCTCAAAGAGTTTGCCATGAAAGAAGGAGAGGGAGAGAAGATGATTACGGAGGAAGCCCTCAGGATACTGATGAAACATGATTGGCCGGGAAATGTGCGCGAATTGAAGAACTTCATTGAACGCTTAGTCATTCTGACGAGCGGGAATGTCATTACACAGGAGGACTTTCCTCCGCTCGATCAGGAAAGGCGGGAAGACCAGGACAGCGATCTGGAAGCGGAGTTCAATGAAGCAGTTGATGGCAGTTCGCTACGGGCGGCGAGGATGGATTTTGAACGGCAGTATATCGCGAAGAAATTAAGAGAATTTGACGGTAACATTACCAAGACCGCCGAAGCAATCGGTTTGGAAAGGAGCAACCTGCATCGAAAGATCAAGGCCTATGGACTGGAGGTAAAAAGCGAGGTCTGATTCGTCTTTTATTAGGTATCAAGAGACCTCTGAATGCCGGTGAGTGGGAACTTGTTGCCGGGGAGAAACAGCAGCCCTAAGGTGATAATGATGGTTATCGATAGAAAGTGGTAGGCTATGGCAAAACCAAGGGCCTCCGCTTTGGGAATGCCGAAGAGCGAGAGTCCCAGGATACAGGCGTAATGCCAGTTACCAATATACCCTG
>JAQULV010000037.1 GCA_028718405.1 Smithellaceae bacterium | reverse complement strand
CAGGTGGACGAGCGCTTCCCGTACTTCCTTTCCAACGCCAACTCCGATTTTGCCATCTACTCCGCCACGGACATGGAACTCACCTACGCCTGGGATAAGGAATGGTGGGACAAGGCCGACGACGAGGCAAGGCCCGGCTACGCCAAGCCCGCCGCGGCGGCGATGACCGATCCCGTTGCCGCTCTCGACGACGACGATGAGATTTGTTTCATGTTCTCAGACGCCGGAACTCAGGCCCCCGCAGACGCCCTGGGACCGGCCGGCACATCGGACAAGCGCCAGGAGATCGCCCTCACCGATCCCCTTGATCCGGCCGGCGCGAAATACGTTTATCTGTTCCTCCGCCCGTCAGGTTCGTCGTTCACGAAGGACACGGGTTACGTCCGCTACCAGCGCGACGCGAACGCCGATCAGTGGATCGACCGTAACAGCTTTGCCGAGGGAGACCCCGAGCAGTTGGGTTCCAGCAACACCGGCTACGGTCCCAATCTCCCGGGCGACGTCTGGGTTACGGCCGATCATCTGGACGCCAACGGATATACGGTAACGAAAGAAGAGAAGCGCTTCTCCACGGACCGTTTTCCCCGCGACGGGGTGCGGGTCAGCACCGATAACTACCAGTGGTATGCCAGCGGCCGCTGGATGATCAGAGAGATGCACGTAGCCCTTCCCGGACAAGATGAAAATAGAACGCCGGACACAACGAAATATGGCACCGACATGATTGACCGCTGGAAGGCGCGGGCCTTTCAAGAAACCCCCGACTCCATCGTTTCAACCGTTACCGGTTTCGGTTTGGAAAACGAACAGACCAATTGGGAGGCCAATTCCTGCCTGCTGGGTGAGCGAGTCGGCCCGGTGCGCGCCATCCGTGAGATTTGGGGCTCCGACTCCGGTACCAATGTGACGAAGATCGATACCTTCTACCGCGACGCAGTCACCTATCGGTTCCATGTTCGCGTTCATCCCATGCCGCCCGACGGTATCTATACTAACTGGGATTACAACCACGATGCGGTGACGAAATATTATAACGCCGTCAAGACAGATGGTGTCCTGATAGACGGAAATCCCGACGACGTCGGACAAATCAATGACCAGAATGGCATGGCGATTATGGACCTGCCTGACCCGACTTTCGACATCCCCTACGGCATGTGGAGATGGGAACAGGTTTCCGGGGAAGGCAACGAGGTCGCGCGTGATAACATCAAGAAAGGGTTGAACGGTTCGCTGGTGTACTCATGGGAGGTCAAAGGTATCACATCCCTGGCGACCATTTGGATGCTTCCCTTTTACAGCGATGACATGAATCTGGACGACGGCACCGGCGACGATCCCGTTCCCCGTCCGTGGCCCGGCGAGCCGCTGAGCGACCCGAAGTTGGCCGATTACGCCGCCGGCGTCAGCTATCCCAACAGCTACGTCAAACAAGGGGCCTTCGGAAGTCACGGTCTGCATGTCTTCTTCAGCAGTGATACGGACAACGCCTTTGTGAGTCCCGTACCGACTACGGAAGTAGATATTCAGCAGTGGCAGTTCGCCGTCCCCACTGATTTTGTGAAGGGAGGTCACGCTATCGGCGAACCTTACGCACAGAACGTGAGGTTCCCCGTGATCGCCCTGGGCACCGAGCAGGCTAACACCGCGGCGGCGCCGCCCGTCAACAATGCTCCCGTCGCCAATGCCGGTCCCGATCAAGCGGTAAAGACCGGCACCCTGGTGCAACTCGATGGCAGCGCCAGCTCCGATCCCGACGGAGATGCGATCACCTACAAATGGACCATCGTAAGTCAGCCGGGCAGCGCGACATTGACCGGCGACACGACGGCCGCTCCCAGTTTCACCCCTGACAAGGACGGGACCTACACGCTGCAGCTCGTCGTAAGCGACGGCGAAACCGCCAGCGCCCCCGATACGGTAATCATTACGGCAACGCCCGACGGACTTCCGGCGGCGCCCGGACTTTCCAACAGCATCATCACCGCCGACGACGGCAGCATATACGTACCCAAGACTTACGGTACCTACGGCAAATCTTACCTCGCCTACTACGCCGCAGCGGAGTTGGACAAGGAAGGTATGAGCGGCCGGAACCCGAAGAAGTTTCTCTATCTCGAGGGCACCCCTTACGAACGCGGCTACGCCGAAGGGTACCTCTGTCCCAAAGGCGTCTACCGCATGACCCATGACTTCATCTACAACTTCCTTTCGGGCATGGTGCCGGGCGTATCCGATGTCGCAGGTTCGGTCGATCTTTCGCTGGTTCTGCCTTCAGCGGTGAAACTCATCTCGCAGTTGGCCCTGGCCCAGGAACACAACGTTCCGCAGGAGTTCCGCGACGAGATGCGCGGCATCGCCGATGGCGCCCAGGATCGCGGCTACGATGTGCGCTACGAGGATGTCCTCACCCTAAACGTCGCCTATGATCTGGTCCTCAGCCTCGAGTATCAGGGCGGAAGCCTCATGTGCAACGAGATGGCCGTCTTCGGCGATGCTACAACGAACCACCATCTCTTCCACGGTCGCGACTTCATGTTCTCCACCGGTGGCGACGTCTTCTCCGACGAGGCAATTCTCATCGTCCACAACCCCAAGGGCGACGTCGATAAATACTACCGAGGCAGAAAACCCTACCTCCTGGTCGGCTCCGCTGCCCCGGCCTTCGTGGGCTTCCCCACGGCCCTCAACGAAATGGGCGTCAGCTTCGGTATGGATATGGTGCCCAACCGTCAGAACCGGGCGCTGATTACAGGTATGGGAACACTGCTCATGTGCCGCGACACGGTGACGCACGCCTCTGATCTGCAGGCCGCAATCGCCAACGTGAAGAACACCTCCCGCGGCGTGTCCTGGCTCTTCGCGATCGCCGACGGAAAGGTATCCGTCGACGACTATAGCGACAACGCCGTTGTCCTGGAGACCGTCACCAACCGGATGATCACCACGGGCGATGACTATTTCGCAACCCTTACGAACATCCTGCCGGGGCTTTCTTCGATCACCGCGGGCGCGGAGATGTTAATCCCCGACGGAGCGAGTCTGCGCAACGGCGCCGGGGAGATCATCACCGGGGTGAGCGATCTCGCTTTAGAAGGCAGCGCGCTGGTGCCGGTCGTGGGCGACGCCCATCCCGACCGGGGCGTGGCGGTGAGGACGGCCGACTATGTCGACCCCGCGGGATTGGACCAGTACAGCATCGTCTTGCCCATGGCCGATCCGCAGATCAGCGGCCGCGAACAGCATGATGATGTGAACGGCGGTGAGACTCCCCAGGAGACGACCTTCCGCCTCTTCCCGCTGCAGACGGAGAAACACCCCGACGTCGTCGCAGCCACGAACCATTATATCCTGCCGCAGATGAACATGACGCAGATGGGACTGTTCTACCACACCGTCGATACGCAGATGGGCGGCGGGCGCGAGTCGGAATGGCGTTATGGAACACTGGTGCAGCTCATCGAGCGTTACTACGGCAACATCGACCGCGAGACAGCCATGTGGCTCATCGATTTCCTCAATCCGGCGCGGGCCGGTTTCTACGGCAAGGGAGACATTACGCAGTCGGTAAAGGGCCACCACGTCCTGATCGACAATAACACCCTCGAGATCTGGTCGCTCCACGGCTATTACAACGAGCCCTGGATCTACCTGGATCTGAAGAAATTCATCAACTGACAGACGGCAGGGGGAGCGACGAATGCTCCGCTCCCCTGTCTTTTCGAGCGGGCATCAGGCAGATCACGACGGCGATCGCGGGCACGACAGCGGCAATCTCCCGCAAGAAGGGATGCGCCGACTGCCCTGCCTGCCCCGTCGTCTTCAGAGAAGGAAACGCGGAGGTAGCGGCTAGGGAAGAGACGCGCAACGGACAATAACTCTTCCGTCCGGGAGAGGTTTTCAGCAGCTGGAAAGGGGGATTTCGATGATGTTGCCTGGTCGGAGAAATATTTTCTTTAGCGTTGTTGTCACTGTCGTCATGACGCTCCTTGTCGCCGCATCCTCCGTGGGGGCCGGCCAGATCGGGGGAAAGATCGCAGAGGGGATCAAAGCTCTCAGCTCCGCCGTCCAGTCTTCCCTGGCCATCCCGAAGGCTACCCAGGAAGAACAGCCTGCCGCCGGCGGGCAGCAGTCTCTCGTCCCCGCTGCCGGCCTCCACCCGCAGAACATCTCACCTGATGATTACGCCGTCATCAAGAGCTACGGCAAATCGTCTCTGCGCCAGAACAGCGCCGGCAAGAAACTCCTCTACTTGGAAGGAAGCGCCTACGAACGCGGCTACGCCGAGGGGTTCCTCTGCCCCCAAGAAGTCTACCGGATGACACACGACTTCATTGATTACCTCGTTCTCCAGGAGTTAAGCGTCCCCGCGTCACCAAGCGATCTTTCCGTCATCTGGACCGCCGTAAGGAACGTGCTCATCCAGGCGGCCCAAGCGAACCAGGATGCCGTTCCTAAAGCCTTCCGCGACGAGATGCAGGGCATGGCCGCTGCCTGCCAGGACCGGGGTTACGATGTCTCTTATGAGGAAATCCTCACCCTTAACACGGGCTACGATGCCCTGGAGAGTCTCTATATGAACTTGGGGGCGGTGTTTCTCTGCAATGAGTTCGCCGTCTTCGGCCAAGGCACGACCGACGGACGTCTTTACCACGGCCGCGATTTCATGTTCCCCACCGGCAACGACACCTTCTCCGACGTCGCCATGCTCATTGCGCAGAAGCCTGAGGCAGGCGACGGCTATCCCTTCGTTGCCTCCGCGGCGCCCGGCTTTGTAGGTATTCCCACCGGACTTAACACCAAGGGGGTGAGCATCGGCGTGGACGTTGTCTACTCCGTCTTCTCGCGTCCGGTGATCACCAGCCAGGGCTGTCTCCTCCTTTGCCGCCAGGTAACACAGTACGCGGGCACGAAGGCCGAGGGCATCAGCTTTATAAGAAGCGCCGACCGGGCCGTGCCTTGGCTGTATCTCATCGCCGACGGAAAGATGCCCGACGCCGCGGTCCTCGAAACGGCTGCGAGCCGGATGATCCCTCCCGGTGACACTCTTATAAACTACCTCGGAGACGCGATCCCCGGAATGAACGAGATTCTGGCAGGGACGGACGACCTGCTCCCGATCGGTTTCACCAACGCCGCGGGCCAGTTCATCTCGGCGGGTTCGGATATTTTCGAAACCATGCTCACGCTGACGCCGGGGATCTCCGATCTGAGGCCGGATCGCGGGATGATGGTCAGGCCCTCTGATTACGTCGATCCCGCAAACATCGCTGTCATGGGAATCAACTACCTGCCCGATCAGGCCAAGGGACAACTCGATCCCTATTTCCCGAAGCAGCAGGAAAGCTATGCTGATCTCGTTGCCATGACCAACCACTACATCCTCCCCCAGATGGCGGCCTCCAACCCGTCCTTCGTCGATCAGAACGCCGACTCCAAGTCTCGCTACGACACCCAGTTGGGACTCCTTATGGACGCCTACGGCAGCATCGAATTCACCACCGCCATCTGGATTATCGATTTCTTGAACCCGTCACGCTGCGACTACTACGGAACGGATACTACCCAGTCGGTGAAGGGGCATCACGTCCTGATGGACAATTACTCCTTGGAGATGTGGTCGCTGCACGGCTACTACAACCAGCCCTGGGCCCATGCCGATCTCAAGAAACTCTTCGGTCTTCCCACGCCTCCCGATCTCAACAAACATCCCGTGGCGAAGATCGCAGCCGATAAAACAGCCGTCAAGATAAACGAGCAGGTAAACTTCAGCGGCAGCACTTCGTCGGACCCCGACGGCTATATCGTTTCCTTTAATTGGGACTTCGGCGACGGGACGACGGCAAATGTCGTCACTCCGCCCGCCCACACCTACAGCACCGTCGGTGTGTACGCGGTGAAGCTGACGGTAACGGACGACAAGGGGTCCCGGAGCGTCGCCATGGCACCCATCGCGGTAAGTGACGGCAGTTCCCCGACAACGGCGGGCAACGACTACAGCGATCCGGCCTATGCGGCCGCCGATCTTAAAAACATGTATGAACAATGTGGTCGCGTCTTTGATCAATTGGCAGATCCCAATTATGCCTTATCCACCGCTCAGGAGCTGGTAAGTTCGTATATCAATAATCTTGTGGCCCAACTGCTCGATCCTACCCATCCCGCGATCACCGCAGGATTTGTCGTTCCCGGCTGGGATGTAGGCGAACCCGCGATTCGCGCTCAATATCAGATTTACGTTAACCAAGGACGAGCACAGGAAGTTCGCTTCCGCGCCAGAACAGGGGCGCTTCTGTATGGCCAGGTATGGCGTCCGGCGGAGCCAGGAAAGTATCCGGCAATTTCCATCACACCCGGCAGCGTCCAGGCCGATTCTGCGATGTACTGGTGGGCGGCAGAGATGTTGGCCGACCATGGCTATATTGTTCTTACCTTCGATGCCCAGGGGCAGGGCCGTTCCGACACTCTCGGCCACACAGACGACGGCATGGAAACTCCAACCATGAACGGCGTGCCTTCCCAGCAGGAACAGAATTTTCTCCCGGCGACAGTCGATGCCGTGGAGTTCCTGCTCTCGACGCCGGCGAAACCCTATCGGTGGGCATTCCAGGCTGACGCCGCCAGCGGTTATACTTATAACCCCTATTGGAGCCAGATCGAGTATCTGCCTGATGGCTTCGCCAACGTGGGCATCGCGGGACATTCCTTCGGTGCGCAGGGCGTGACTTACGCTCAGGATCCTGCTTACAACGATATGAATCTCGATAACATCAGGGCCGTTGTCGCCTGGGATAACCTCAGCGAAACATACACGCCGCACGTGCCCAGCATGGGACAAAACGGAGAGGCATTCATCACAACGCAACCCAATTTCACCAGGCCGGACCCTGAGTCCAAGAAATTGGCCTTCAACGCCTGGAGGACCGCCGCGATTGACACCATGCAAATCGCGCCGCGGGCGGCTACGCACATGGAATGGTGCATCACACCGCCTATTACCCAGGCATCAAGTTGGGGCAACGATATTGCCCAGCACTACACGCTGGCCTGGTTCGACAAATACCTCAAACACGATCCCACGGCTGATACCCGCCTGTTGACGAAGCAGTGGAACACGCCGGGCAGATGCGCCGACGAACCCAATTGTTATTCGATCTACTATAAGAGCGCCTATTCCTTTCACAAGGAGGGAAGTGCGGGCAAGACTGACGGCGCCTATTGTTCCTGCGACGACGTAGCACATATCGTAAACGAGGAGCCGTGTCCATTGACCGATCCGAACTGATTTCCAGATTCAACACTCCAGCATAGAGGCCCGGAAGCGAATAGATGTCGCTTCCGGGCTTTTTCTTCCCTCACGCCGCGGCGTCCGCCTTAAGGAATTGGGATGACTCTTATCAGCCTTTGCCCGATGGGGTCCGCAGGAGGCCCGTGTTACCGTGGAAGCGTGAGACATATGCTGAAAAGAACACACCCCCTCTATCGCGCCTTTCTCCTGGCCATGCTGGCTTTAGTCGTGGGCGCGCTTGCCGCCTGCGCTACGAGCGGCGATCCGCCTTCCGACTACGTCGTCGTCGGCTGGAACGACCTGGGTATGCACTGCATCAATCCGAGCTTCAGCCAGATGGCGATCCTCCCGCCCGCCAACACCTTGTGGGTGCAGGTCTTGCACCGCGGCGACCCGCCCCAGATCGTCACCTCGGGAGTCGTCGTGGAATATTCGCTCGTCAACAACACGACCGTTGCCGGAAAGACCGACTTCTGGGATTACGTGGGGCAGCTCTTCGGCGTCGAGCTGGAACCAGGCGTGGGGCTTACGGGAAACGGTCTCTCCGGAAAGATGAAACTGGTCGGCGACCATTTCGAGGCGACGGCGATCCCCGCCCTCCCCTACGACGACGACATGACCTGGAATCCCTATCAGACAGCTATCGTCAATCTGAAGACGGACAAGGGGGTCCTGCTGGCCACCACGCAGGTGACGATCCCCGTGTCCGACGAACTGAACTGCGCCAAATGCCATGCCGCCGGGATGGACGGCACGGTGAATATCGCCGACACGGGAAGCGTCGAAGGGAACATCCTGGCGGTGCACGACTACTACCACGGCCCCGCCGGCGTCTCCGACCAGGGGATCAGCCTTTTGGACAACCGGCCTGTCCTCTGTTCGCAGTGCCACCAGGACAACGCCCTGGGAAAAGCGGGAAATCCGGCCGACAAGTCGCTGTCCCAGGCGATGCACGGCTGGCACGCGAGCTTCCCCGACGCCCAGTGCTACGACTGCCATCCCGGCGCCCAGACCCAGTGACTGAGAA
>JAQULV010000036.1 GCA_028718405.1 Smithellaceae bacterium | reverse complement strand
GCGGATATTCTTGCAGCCGATATCGAACCAGATCCCGACACCGTAGTTGGAAAGGGCCCGGTGGTTCGAGACAGTGACCGTATTGCATGAAACGGCCGCCTTGATCCCGCCGGCCTGCCAAGCGGGTTCGAAACGCCGGTAGTTGTTGAAGCTCGTTTCGTTGCCGTCGAGGACGATGTTTTGGGGCGGGCGGTCCGCGTAAGTCTTCCAACCGTGGGCATTATCCGAGCCGCTGAGCACGATACCGAGGTCGCCGTTGTTGTTGAAGGCGCAGTTCTTGATCAGGTGACCCTCACCGATAATGTTCATCCCGGAGAAGTCCCCATAGTTGAACGTGCAGTTGGTGACGGTCCAGTATTTCCCGAAGATGTTGACCATTCCCATCATGCCGAGATCGGTTGTGCTGTTGGAGTGGGAGAAGTTAATGCCTTCGAGGTTCACGTAGTCAAAGGCTCCCGGGGCGATGATCACCTTGCGGACCGACGCCTCTATCACGTGGTTGTTCGGACTGGAACCATCGGGCAGCCGCACATAGAGGATCCGCTGCGAACGGTCGTAATAGAACGTTCCCCCTCCCATATCGGCAACGCCCCTTCCTTTGGGAGGTAGCAACACCTTACCCTCAAAAGAGACGGTATTGAACGCGCAGTTGGAGCCGATCTGGGTAAGGGGGGAGCCATCGGCGAAGACCTGCTGGCTGTTGGTGATCCAGTTGGTCTTCTTCCAGATTGCCCCGTAATAGTTGACCCAACCGGTGACAACGTCGGAGCCCTTAATCTCCACCTTTGGCCCCGTCGCCCTCAGGGAGAGCAGATGCTTGGCATCCGTTCCTCCCCTTTGAAGCTGCAGCATCTCCCGATAGGTTCCCGGTTTTATCATTACCGTGTCGCCCGCCCCTGCTTTCCGCAGTGCCGCACCGATGGTTTTGAAAGGCGCTGAGCTGCTACCCCCGTTTATGTCGCTTCCGCCCGTTGCGCTCACGTAATACTCCGTGGCCGGACTCGAGTGGGCGTACAGACAGAGGATGATGGCTGTGATGATGGTAGTGAGGAGCTGTAAAGGACGACTGCCGAAAGATGAGTAATCTACGCGCATAATCGTTTTCCCTTCTTTGCCAATGATGAGGAAACGTTGAGAGATATTTTACCGATACCTACATGCTACTGCCGGCTATTAATCCCACGAAAGACCTTTGGAGTCAACACCCATAATGAGGGTAGTCGGTAAAGAGGTGGGCCCTCGGGAAGGAAATAATCCTCCCCGAGGGTAAGGGGGGACTTTAGAACTTCCAGACGAATCCTAGGTCGATGCTATCCTCGGAGAGCTTCGATTCAAAGGTGACGGGTTGACCGAAGAGATCGGTGCCCGTCTCGTCCATCGTTTCTTTGAAGGCGTGCATGTATCCCAGGTGGACGCCGAAGGTCGGGGTAACGTCGTAGCCCGCGCCGACCGTCACGTGGTGCTGGACAACGGCGGGGAAACCGATGATCCGGAACGTCTCGTAGTAGTATGCCGGCATGACCTTTCCCTGTACACTCCGGGTGCTGTTCGGAGCACCGGTGATCGGATTGAAGCTTCCGTCGAAGCCGCTGTGGTCGGCGACGGGGTTCTTTCCGTAGTTGTAGCCGGCCCGCAGATACAGTTTCTTTATCGGTGATATCTGGGCGCCGATGCCCACGACCCATTGATCGTTCCAGTCAAAATCGCTGTAGCCCTCTGCGCCGGACCAGTTGATCCACTTCAGATCGGTCTCCACAAGAAGGTTCATGAGATCGGCATTCTGATAAGAAATACCGAGGCCCGCCTGCTGCGGCGATTCCAGATCGAGGGTGTCCAAGGTGCCGTTCTGATCGAAATCCGAGACGTCCTTGTATTTTATCTGCTGGGGGGTGACGTAGGTAATACCCACCGTGACGCTGTCGAGGAGTCTGTAAACAGCTCCCACCTGAACACCGAACCCGTAGTTGATTGAGGTTCCTTTCCTGAGATCGAGGGTCGAGTAATCGGCCTGCAGCGAAGCGCCGACGGAGAATTTGTCTCCGATGCGATAGGAAAGGGCGGGCGCGAATTTCATGAGTTGGAGCTGGGTGTATTCGCCGGCAACCAGAGGCGCCACTGCGGTGCCAAAATTATACGCGCTGGGATTGTCGAGGGCCGTTCCCCGATAGTCGACGCCTAGGCCGGAGACCCCGTAGGCCGCCAGTCCGAACCGGAAAGGGGATTGCGGGCCCAAGGGAACCGAAAGGCCGATGGCCGGCACCGCAAAGGGAGTTGAGGCACTGCTGGCGGAGGCGGTGCCGGTGGTACGGATCACGGCGCCTTCTACCTTCGGCATGAAGAGGGTGGCGGCGAAATCGAATTCCTGGCAATCGCAGAAACGGGCCAGACCCATGGCTCCGGGATTGACGAAAACGGAACTGATGGGGTCCTGGGGGGAGGCGATTCCTACCCCACCCATGGCCCGTGCCTCGGGGCCGATGGCGATGAGATTATCGCCATTGGTCGCTCCGGCAGGTACGGGCACGGCCGCCATGGCGCATACGCAGAGCATGATGAACAGCTTTTTCATAAATCACTCCTTTCCTTTCTTTGGTTATATTTGAATCGGTACAGGAATGAGCGGAACACCTTTCCTGCCACACCGCTTCCGGCATCTGCGACGGTCCAAGACGACCGTGCGGATTGATTTGAGAAAGAAAATCCCGATTGTCGAAGAGCCGAGAAGAAAAGCCAGGCGATCCTTATGACCGCCTGGCCTGCAATCTCAATGTGCTCCCTGCCGTGCCGGCGTAAACTGCGCCTTTCCTTCCAGATAGTCGATCAGGGGCTGCGTCACCAGAGGTACCAGATCGCCGATCATGTGGGGCATGAGGTTCGCCATAACCTTCGGCATCATCTCGGGCATCTGCTCCGCCATGTAATCCGGCATGGGGATCATCTCGCCCACGCGCTTGAGGATCGTGGGGATGAGCTTCGGCATCATCATCGGCAGAAGAAGCGGGAAGAGTACGGGAAACATGGGCTTCATGAGACGCAAGGCCCCGGAAATCTTGCCCGCCACGCGCATCACCTGTCCCATGCCCAGCGGCATCGCGGCGATTACCTCGGGCCACATCGTGCCCATGAGATCGGCGAAACCCTTGGGGCTCATGAGACCGATCATGGCATCGAAGACGCCCCATTGCCTCTGTACCTCGGGATTGGGATCGGGGAATTCGTATCCCAGGGCGTTACCGGCGAAATGGGCAAGATCGACCACCTCGACGGGGATGTTCTTCTTGTCGGCGGAGATCCTGAGCTGGACCTGACAACAGGGGCACAGGGCCAACACCTTCTGCGCGCCGGCCTCTACGGCTTCGTCCAACCTGACCTTGCCGATCTCCGCGGCCACGGGCGGCTCCTTGATCAGCGAGAGGACGCTTCCACAGCAGTGGGCTTTCTCGTGGTGATGGCTCATCTCGACGAAGTTGACATTGGGAATGGCCCGGATGAGATCCCGCGGCGGCTCGTAAACACCAGAGGCGCGGCCGATGTGACAGGAGTCGTGCCAGGTGACGGTCTGCGGCTCCATATTGTTTCCCGGAAAGCTGAACTCGCCTGAGCGAAGCCTCTCCGCCACAACCTCGGAGTAGTGCTTCGTCTCGATGTCGTAGGGGATGCCAAGCTTCTTGGCCCATTCGGGATAGACGGATCTCCACATCATGTCGCAAGCGGGGCAGGAGGTGACGACCGTGTCGGCCCCGGACTCTTTGATGGCTTCGACGTTCTTCTTCAGCGTCTCCGCAAAGAGGTCCCATTTCCCCGCGACGAGCATGGGCGTCCCGCAACAGTTCTCCTTTTCGCCCACGTACGTGAAATCGGCACCGGCCGCATCCAGAAGCCTCACACTCGCCTGGGCGATATCGTGCTCCACGTAGCTTGCCGTGCAGCCGGCGAAATAAACCATCTTGGCCTTTTTGGCCGGGCCGTGCTTTTCCCAGAGGTCCTTGGGGAACCAATCGGTGCGGTTCTTCCGGTAGCCCGCCCAGATGTTGCCTTGGGATTTTAAGGCCTCGGCCATCATCTCGAAGGGTGGGAAGGTCATCCGTTTTTCTTCCTGGATGAGCTTACCGCGGAGCTTCATCCAGGAAGGCTCGATGGGAAGCGACGCCGAGCAGCGCCTATTGCACAGCTCGCAGGTCGTACAGGCGAGGATGGTATCAACCATCTCCTGATCCCAGGATTCCCGGCCTTCCATATACTCCCGCAGCCAGTACCACTTTCCGCGCGGGCTCTGACTTTCCCAGCCGCGGCCGTAGAATTGGTCGCACTCCTCGACGCAGTAGCCGCACTGGGAACAACTGTAGGCATACCAGGCCACGTCGGCGGGGATGTCGCGGATCGGGGCCGCCGGCTTCTCGCCGATCCTGGTGAGCGCCCGGTTTCCCAGCGGCCTTATGACAGGTTCGAAGAACCTGCCCGCCTTCATGGCGATGTCGATCAGATTTCTCCCCAGGACCTTGCCCGGGTTGAGGATGCTTCCCGGATCGATCTCGCGCTTGAATTGGGAAAGCCTCTTGAGGCGTTCTTTCCCGAGGATATCCTTTCCCATGGACTTGAAATAAAGCCCGGTGGCGTAAGGCCGACCGCCGTAACGCTGCGCGATCTTCATGACGGAAAGCGACAGGCTGAAGATCAGGTTATAGTTGAAACGGCGCTGATCGCTGGGGATGAATCCCAGGATGACGACCTCCGGCTTGCCATCGGCCCCCTTGCGGATGACGGTTCCTTCTTTCACGATGGGCTGGTCAACCTTGTCCTCGATATCTTCCATGAACCTGCCGAGGGACGAGAGGGGAACGACGACCTCGGCGGGGATGAGGCTGGGGCCTAAGCGTTTGACGACCATGATCTTGAAGCGGTTCTTCCACTCGTGTTCCGCGATACGCTCCGAGAGGATCTCTCCCCGGCAGGGGAGCAGGATTGCGGGGAGCCTCTCCATGATCCGGGCGCTGTCTTTCTTGCGGAAGGCGAGCGTCGCGATGTAGGAGGCGGGGAGCAGCACCCGCTCCTCGATGGGATGGCCGTTATGCTCCATGAGCGGCGAGCGGTTTTTCAGTTCCGCCATCCGGGGGTTGATGAAGACGAGCGACCACAGGGGCAGCTCTTCGGAGACGATGGTGTCGATGATCAACTGCAGATCCTTGGCATGGGGGCAGCCGATGGCTACGACCTCCAGCTCTTCCCGCGGCTGGACCTTCATGGTTAGTTCGGAGATCATGCCGGTCACGCCTTCGGCGTCGGCGATGAGATCGAGATCGGAGCCGCTAAAATTTCGGACGGCGCCATCGGGGAGTACGACGCGAGCGCTTAGGACGTTCTGGCTGAACCAGCCCATCTCGTAAGAGCCGAAGCCCGCCCCGCCTTGGGCGAGCCAGCCGCCCACCGTCGATCCCGGATAGCTCGACGGATAGAGGCGAACCGTTAGGTCTTTTTTGGCCAAGGCCGCGTCGAGCTTTTCCCAGACGATGCCGCTCTGGCAGGTAACGGTGAGGCCCTTCGCGTCGATCTCTTTCACCTTGTTGAAATGGAAGAAGTCCACGACGATGCCGCCCTTTACGGGGAGCACCCCGCCATAGCCCGAAGAGGCCTTGGCCCGGGGGGTCAGGGGGATCCGGTTGTCTTTCGCGTACCGGACGAGTGTCACCAGTTCTTCTTCGTTCTCCGGCCGGACGACGGCCTCGGGGATCGTTTTCCCGATCAAGGGCTTGATCAGGCCCGGCATGGCGCCGATGTCGTGGCCGTAAAGTTTCCGCTCCCGTAAACTGAAGGTTACGCGCGCGCCGAATTTATTCTCGAGGAATGCCTTGTGTTCCGAATTCATATTATCGCCTCTTCTCTGAAAGTGGTGGCGTCAATTTTCGGATCACGGCCGTCGGAAGGCCTCCGACGGTTTCCGCCCGCGGCGGAGAGATGTCGACGAAAATTATAGCACCGATTTTCATTTTTCCTTTTATTTTTCACGGGACCCCGCCGAGGCAGTTTTTCCGTCCTGCAGTCCGATCAATTCAGATTCTTCTCGATTAACGCCGCCAGCCCCTCTTTAGAGGTCAGGCCGATCTGACGATCGACGATCTTGCCGCCGCGGAAAAGAAGCAGTGTCGGGATGCTCTTGATCCCGTAGATAAGGGAGGTCTGGGGGTTCTCGTCGACGTTTACCTTCACCACCTTCACCCGGTCCGTGTACCGGGCGGCGATCTCTTCCAGAAGCGGCGCGATCGCCCGACAGGGTCCGCACCACGGCGCCCAGAAATCTACCAGCGTCGGCTGATCGGCCTTTTCAACAGTTGCCTCGAAATCGCTGTCGCTCGCGTGTAAAATCAAACTCTTCTCCATTTGTTTCCTCCGTATGCACAGATTTAAATTGCGTCCAAAATTCGTGCTGTGTTAAGAATGCTGTATCTTTTGATACGGGTTATACGCCGGTGTGTTGCGGGCTGCATTGATCTAAATCAACGCGGAACAATTTCTCATGGACCTTGTCGGTAGGATAAAGGATATCGATCTTTTCCAGGGGCTGTCCCACGAGCAGATGAAGAAGCTCGCGGCGCAGTCCCGTTATCGCATCTACGCTCCGGGCGAGCTCATCGTCGGTGAGGAAGACCTCGTGCGTACCTTCTACGTTGTCGTCTCCGGCAAGGTGAAGCTCTACAAGAGCTCCGCCGAGGGCAAGGAGCAGACCCTCTATCTTCTGGGTCCGGGTGAACCTTTCGGCCTCTGCACGGCTTTTGCGAACGACGCCTTTCCCGCCAGTGCCATGACGCTGGACGAAAGCGCCATCCTCATCATCCCGGGACCCGCAATGGAGAATATCGCCCGGAGTGAGCCGCTGCTTTTGCTCAACATCCTGCATGTCCTGTCCCGCCGCCTGAAGGCCTCGATGAGCCTTGTTGAATCACTGGCCCTGAAGGAGATCCCCGGCCGGCTGGCCTCTTTCATTCTCCATTCCTTATCCCAGGAGCGAGGCGCGAGCGAAGGTCGTCTCACACTTTCCATCACCCAGCGGGAGCTCGCGAAGATCCTGGGCGCCACTCCCGAGGCCCTGTCGCGGGCCTTGAAGAAGATGTCAAGCGACGGCCTGATAAATGTCGAGGGACGGATCATCCAGGTATTGGACCGGAAGGCCCTGGAGGAACTGGCTGAAGGCGAGTGAGGCGCATCGGAACTAGTCGCTTCCAAGAATCGGCGGGGCAATAGGGAGGTCTTATGAGCACAGAAAAGATTCTGGGCAAGATTCTTACGCGGCGCGGCTTTGTGAGACTCATGGCGAAAGCAGGCGCGATTCTCTCGACACTGCCGCTTCTTAGGGGTATCGCCCGCGGCAGCGTGGAGAAAAAATCCCACACCGGTCGCGCCACGGTCATCGACCGTTGGGGCGGCGCGATGCTTCTCAAGAACGGCCTCATCGTCGACGGCACCGGCAAGAAGGGATTCGTCGGCAGCGTCCTTATCAAAGGTGACAAGATCGTCGCCGTAACCCCCGCCGAGGTCAAGACTGCCGGTAAGGTCATCGATTGTACAAATAAGGTTATCGCCCCGGGCTTCATCGACGCCCATTCCCACGCCGACTGGCACCTGCCGATCGTCGGCCATCCCGAACTCATGAGCCCCTTCACCGCCCAGGGGGTGACGACGGTTGTCGCGGGCAACTGCGGTTACGCCGCAGCGGGGTTTCGGAAGAACAGCCCCTATATGAAGCTCATCTCTGATCGCACCCTCGGTCTGTTCCAGGGTCCGATAAAGATCAACTGGAGCACGATGGAGGAGTACTTCACCACTTTGAGGAAGCAGTGGATCAGCCACAACCTCGTCGACAATGTCGGCCACGGAATGACGAGGACCTCCATCCGCGGCTTCGATCCCACGCCGATGAGGTCCGCGGAGATGAGAGAGATGCTGGCGCTGCTCGGCGAGGCGATGGACCAGGGGGCGAGGGGCGTGAGCCTCGGACTTCAGTACGAACCGGGAGTCTTCGCCACGAAGGAAGAGCTGACGCAGGTGGCCAGTCTCGTCAAGAAGAAGGACAAGATCCTGGCCGTCCACATGAAAGCCTACTCGGCCCTTTCCGGCACCTATCCTTTGAAGCCCTTCGGTGAAGCGCACAACCTGCTTGCGATCAGGGACATGCTCGATATTGCGCGCCAGACGGGAGTACGATTGCAGCTGTCGCATCTGATCTTCGTGGGAACCAAGACTTGGGGAAACTACGAAAAGGCCCTGGCGATGATTGACGAGGCGATCCGGCAAGGACTCGACGTGAAGTTCGACACGTATTCCTACCACTGCGGCGCCTCGCACATAAACGTCTTTCTCCCTGAATGGTTCCTCGCCGGCGTCCCCGGTATCTACAACGACAAAACGGCGATGTTGAAACTCCGTCTGGAGGCCAAGGCGATTCTGTGGCTATTGGGTTTCGGCTTCGAAGACATTCAGATCACTTACGCCAATCACCCGGAGCTAAATAAGTACAACGGCATGTTTCTCAGGGACATCGCCAAGGAAAGGGGGCTTTC
>JAQULV010000035.1 GCA_028718405.1 Smithellaceae bacterium | reverse complement strand
AACGTGCCTTATCATTTCTAGGCAATGAATGCATCTATTGTTTTCAGCATGACGAGCCGTGATATCTGAAGTGAGGGCTTATCTCATCGCCATACTATTTTCAATAACTTCAACTAACTTCAATCGGATCGATTAAGATGGCTAAAACAGCAAATGCAGCTATAGCGGAGAACGCTTCACCCCGAGGATCGCTCTTGTCGGACACGATGGCGGATTCTTTAAGCAAGATCAGCCGAAAATCCATCTTGAACGGAATAGTGTTGCTCGATGCCATAATCCTCGCCTTGATCTTTATCAAGATATTTTCGCCGCTCGTCGCCTATATCGGCGGCCTCTTTATGATCGGATATCTGACATACCTTGCTATTTCCAGGCCTGTAGTATGTTTTTTCACTATCATCGGCATCAAATTGACTTTCGACGCCCTCTGGGACGTTCAACTCGATAGCACCCTTCTCCAATTCAGCTTGCTCGAACTCTTCATCGTTCCAGTGCTTGTCCTCCTCGTAACGTCAGTCACCGCAAAATACAGACGGGGGAAATGGGAAATCGGTTATCTGCTCTTCTATCTCGCGTTGAGAGCGTTTGCCACATTGATGAATAACGTTCCCACGGATTATACGATATTGGTCCGTCAGTCCGGCATATTGATCGGCTTTGTTCTCGGACTGAGGTTTGTCACGAACGAGGATGATTTCGGCACCATCATTCGCGCATTATTTATCTCGAGTATCGTTCCCGTAGCTGCGACTGCTTTTCAATTCTTCTTCGGTGACGCCGATATTCCCATTTTCCACTACACCATTGAATCCGTCCGGGGGGCGAGGCAGGCGGGTCTCTACTTTGACGCAGCGACGAACGGCATGACAAGTATCATAGCTCTGGTCTCCTGCCTTTATGTCTTACAGTCGACTGAACCGAATAATCGGAGCAGAATCATGCTTATTATCTTTGCAGGTCTTGCCCTCCTAGCCATCATATCCGGTGCGACTCGCTCGATTATGATCATCGGGGCGGTGATCATCGTACTTTTTGTCATGAAGAACATCAGACGGCTGACACTCGCTATCCCGGTTCTTGCCGGTCTGATATATATCATCCAGCCTTATCTGGAAAGCGTTCTGTTGAAGAGCACTCAGGAGATCCGAAGCGAAATCTTCTTATCGGATCTCCTCACGTCCCCGCAATACAGGAGTTTGTTTACAGGGAGGATGAGTATCTGGCAGACGATCTGGAGCGATTTCAATGCGGGCAGTATGTGGCAGCAGTTCTTCGGAAGCGGGCTCATCTCGGACGCGCATTCAAGTTACTTCTTCCTGTTGCTCCAGATAGGATGGTTCGGCTTGGCCGTCTATATTCTATTCCATATTCTCCTGTTGCGATCAGTCTATCGCGCGTCTCTTTCTCTACAGTACAAGTTATTCGGCCTTGCCATACTATCTGCCGTCTTGCTGATGGGAGCGTCGGCATCCGTCGTCAATTACACCTCATTCCAATGGATCATATATTTTATGATCGGCTCACTCCTGAATATAGGGTTAGCATCGAGCTCCTCTGTTCCAGCTGCCGACGTAAGATATTAGCCGGATCGCCAAGGACGTTTGCTAACTTTGGATAAGAAGACCCTACTCATCTTAGGCCCCCTCCCTCCTCCATACATGGGCCCCTCCATCGCCACTGACATTATACTTCGCTCCCAATTGCGCAGTCATTACAACTTGGCTCATCTCGACACGAATGTGCATGAGAAGATCTTGACCATGGGAAAGATAAAGTTCCGGACGATCCTCGCAAATATCCCCAAATATCTGTCGATGATCAGAATCATCCGCGACACCAAACCGGACCTGGTATTGATTCCCATCAGCCAGACGACTCGGGGATTCTTAAAAGACTCCGTGTATATATTCGTTTCGAGATTGTTCTCGCGCCGGATTCTGCTCCAGCTGCGAGGAAGCAACTTCAAGGATTGGTTCAACGGCACATCTGTTATGACTAGGCTGTATATCAGGCAGGTCCTCAGATTGGCTGAAGGGATCATCGTTCTGGGAGAAAAAATCAAGCCCCAGTTCTACGATTTCTTCGATCGCGATCGGATATTCGTTGTACCGAACGGCGCCGATTATCAAATCCCGCCTAGAGATGAAATCTCGGATCGGCTGAGACTCCTATACCTGTCCAACCTCCAGCCCTCAAAGGGAATCGATGATATAATGCAGGCATTGCTCATTTTGAAAGAGAAGGGACATGATGGTTTAGAGTTGGACGTTGCCGGCACATGGCGCAGCAAGAATCATCAGGAGAGTACAATCGAGATGGTAACAAGGCACGCCCTGCCCGTCACATTTCACGCGACGGTTGTCGGCAGGGATAAGTTTGACCTGCTTTCCCGATCGGACGTCTTTGTCTTTACCCCGCGTGAACCAGAGGGACATCCCTGGGTAATAATTGAGGCGATGGCCGCCGGATTGCCGATCATCTCCACCGACCAAGGCGCTATCACAGAATCCGTCATTGACGGCGACAACGGATTCATTGTCGACGCGAAGAGTCCAGAACAGATAGCCGACAAGATACTCTACCTTCTGGAACACCCCGTTCAAAGGCAGCAAATGGGACAGGCCAGCAGACGACGGTACCTCAATGATTTCACCGAAAAAAGTATGGTGGAACGCCTGCGTCAGACTTTTTCAAAGGTCATCGAGCCGGCTTCATAGGCCCGCTAAGGAGGCATTCTCATGAAGCCGATAACTTACGTCTTGAGAAAGATGATACATATTACCGGCAATATTCTGCGTGCGGCGCAGCATCTCTATCTGACGCTGGCTGGTATCAAGGTAGGGAAGAATACCATGATAAGTCTGAGAGCAAAGATCGATGTTCGACGCGGAAAGATCATTATCGGGGATAATTGTCACGTCACTTATGGATGCGTGATCCTCTCTCACGATTATACAGCCAGGATTCTGAACAAGGAAACAGGCCATGAGGAGGGAAGAGTCGTGATCGGCAATAACGTTTTTATCGGCGTTAACTCCGTCATCCTGCCCAATGTCACCATCGGCGACAACAGCATTATAGGAGCCGGTTCTGTCGTGACTGGGGATATCCCGGCAAACGTCATCGCCCTTGGTAATCCCGCGCGGGTCGTAAAGAGCATCCCATGAAGCAACTCTGCCAGAAACTGAAAAATGGGGCCATGGAAATCATCGAGGTTCCTCCGCCCGTCCTTGGCCGTGACGTAGTCCTGGTAAGAAATTACTGTTCCTTGATCAGTGCCGGAACCGAAGGAGGCACGGTAACTGCCGCCCGGAAAAGTTTGCTCGGGAAAGCTAAGGAAAGACCACAACAGGTGAAACAGGTCCTCGATGTTCTTCGTCAGCAGGGTCCGGTTCAGACTTGCCGTGCCGTGATGAAGAAACTCGATGCGTGGTCGCCTCTCGGCTATAGCTCGGCGGGCAGAATTATCGAAGTTGGATCACATGTAGCGGAGTTCGCCGTGGGAGACCTCGTCGCCTGCGGCGGCCTGACTGCCAATCACAGCGAGATTGTGGCAGTACCTGTGAACCTCTGCGTCAAATTGCACAAGGATGCCGATCCGAAGCTTGCCGCTTACAACACGCTGGGAGCAATTGCCCTCCAGGGCGTGCGGCAGGCTGATTTGAGGCTTGGCGAGACATGCGCCGTCATTGGCCTTGGTCTTATCGGCCGCCTCGCCAGTCTGCTTCTGAGCTCTGGTGGCATACGCGTGGTGGGGATAGATATTGATCAAAATGCCGTCCTGTCGGCCTCGGGACACGGAGTCGATCTCGCATTGCTCAGAAGAGAGGATGGAATCGAAGAAAAGATAAATGCCTTTACAGACGGTCTGGGCGTTGATGCCGTAATAATAACAGCCGGAGCAAACAGCCTCGATCCGGTAAACTTTGCCGGCACTATCTGCCGGAAGCGAGGGCGCGTCGTCGTCGTGGGCAACGTACCCACGGGGTTTGACCGCGATCCCCACTACTATCGAAAAGAACTCGAACTACGGATGTCCTGCTCGTACGGGCCGGGACGATACGATCCTCTATATGAAGAGAAAGGCGTGGACTATCCGGCCGCCTACGTTCGTTGGACCGAGAAGAGAAATATGGAAGCCTTCCAGCAGATGGTCCACTCGGGAGGAATCTCGCTGGACGGGCTAACAACCCACGTTTTCAAACTCGCCCAGGCGCCGGAAGCTTATGACCTCATTCTGCAGAAATCGGAACCTCATCTCGGTATTCTCATCGAGTACGAAGGAGCCGATCGCACGGCAGGTAAAGTGACGCTGAAGAAACATTCCGTGGACACTCTGGTAAAGGACAGCAAAATCGGCATTGCATTCATCGGCGCCGGCAGTTATGCCCAGAGTCATCTATTGCCAAACATTCCTCATTCCAAGGACGTCAAGCTGAAAGGCGTTATGACGTCGTCGGGAACAACTTCACGATCGGTGGCAGAGAGATTCGGATTCGAATTCTGCACGTCCGACTACGCTGACATATTCGGCAAAGGCGGACGCACCGCCGGAATTGAGGAGGCTAGTATCGGCATTAACACCGTCTTTATCGCGACCCGACACGATTCCCATGGATGCTATGTTAGCAAGGCACTCAAGGCGGGAAAACACGTCTTTGTTGAAAAACCATTATGCTTGAACGAAAATGACTTGAACGAGATAACCGACTTCTATTCCGGAGCAGAATTGCGGCCCTTACTCATGGTCGGATTCAACCGGCGATTTGCGCCGCTGGCGGAAATCGTGAAAGGGAAGATGGGCAGTGGTCCCATGTCCATGATCTACCGAGTCAATGCGGGATCTATCCCGGTCGATTCCTGGATACAAGACCCGGAACTCGGCGGCGGACGGATCATCGGTGAAGTATGTCATTTCGTGGATTTCATGACCTTCCTTAACGGGTCCCGTCCCGCCACGGTATCCGCTCAGGAGATGGAAGCCCCACACCATCTTCACGACAACGTGCAAATCAATCTAACATTTGAGAATGGATCAATCGGAACGATCTCTTATCTAGCTAATGGCGCGAAGTCGCTGGCGAAGGAATATATCGAGGTGTATGCGAACGGCGTCACGGCACTAATTCGCGACTTCAAGGAACTGGAGGTCTTCGGTCCCGGTTCTCCTTTCAGGAAAAAACTCTTTACTCAGGACAAAGGCCAGGCTCACATGGTCAAGGCCTTTATCGAGGCCGTCAGGAACGGCGGCCCGCCTCCCATAGCTTTCGAAGACATCCACGCAGTAACCTTAACGACGTTCAGGATTATCGAGTCACTGCGGACAGGAAGCACGGTTCGCTTGTGAGCAACTGATGGATCCTTGGCATTCATTACGTTTGCTTCAAGACTACATTGAACGGGAACGGTTCGCCGGATACGACCCCTACGACGCTCTCAACAGTCCTCTGGTCAGAGTTGCGTCTCTAGGACAAAAATTCCCTCGTATAGCTGCAATTCAACTACTTAAACGGCTGCCCCTCAACCTTCGGCCTCTTCTTGGCATAAGAAAGGGATACAACCCAAAGGGGCTGGGTTTATTTCTTTGGGGTTACGCCAAGCTCTACGGGCTTGAGAAGAAACCGGAGCATGCACAAAAGATAGATACAATACTGGATCTGCTTGATCAAACCAGAAACCGCGATTATCCGGGAAACGGATGGGGCTATAATTTTGACTGGCAATCGCGAGCTTTCTTCATACCGAAATTCACACCAACGGTTGTCAATTCCGCATTCATAGGTCATGCCCTTTTGGATACGGCAGTTCTTACCGGGAGGGGCAGAGCCGTCGATATGGCGCTGCCTATCGGCGAATTCATTCTTCGAGGTTTGAACCGCCAAGAAGAGAATGACTCTATCTGCTTCAGCTATACGCCTCTGGATCAATATTACGTTCACAACGCAAACCTCCTGGGTGCGTCGCTTCTGATCAGACTTTCCCAGGAGACGGGAAACAAAGGCTTTAAGGATGCAGCTTTGTCCTCTTTGGGCTATTCTGTAAAGCGCCAGTGTTCTGATGGTTCATGGTTCTATGCAGAACGAGAAGGATCCCATTGGATCGATTCCTTCCACACCGGCTTCGACCTTCAAAGCATCAAGTACTTTCTGGATGCAGGTTATGGGGAGGAGTACCGTCCCGCCTTTGAAAAAGGTGTACGGTACTATGCGGAGAACTTCTTCCTTGAAGACGGCACTCCGAAGTATTACAATAATGCCGTCTACCCTATCGATATCCATAGTCCGGCTCAGGCCGTCGTCTTCTTTTCGCGGATCGGTGAACCTTATAAAGGTCTTGCGACACAAGCTTTGAGTTGGATGATAAGAAACATGCAGGATGAAGACGGTCACTTTTTCTTCCAGAAGCACCGTCTCTTCACGAACAGAATTCCTTATATGCGTTGGGGACAGGCGTGGGCGTTTCACGCGTTAACGGAATATATCAATGCTCAACAATAGGCGAATCCGAATTCTAGATATCCCGTTGGATCCAATAGACATGCCCGCCGCGCTAGAATTTGTGAATGACGCCATTGCTCAGCATAAAATCGCTCAATACATACTGGCGGTCAATCCAGAGAAGGTAATGGCCTTGCGACAGGACGCTTCCCTACGGGCGTTATTTGAGAAGGCATCTCTCCTGATTCCTGACGGAATAGGCGTCGTCATGGCTACTCGGGTCCTGTACGGTCTTCCCATTCGTCGCGTTGCCGGTGCTGATCTCATGCAGAATATCTGTTCGCTGTCCGCAAAGAAGGGATACCGAATCTACATCTACGGGGCCGCTGAGGACGTCAATAGAGGGGCTGTTGACGTCTTGCAGCAGCGGTATCCTGGAATAAACATCGTTGGCAGGTGCAACGGGTATGTCAAAGAAGAACAAATGGGGGATCTCATAGCCGATATCAACTCTTCACGTACGAATGTTCTTTTTGTGGCATTGGGGAGCCCCAAACAGGAGCAATGGATAGACAAATGGCAGGAGGCATTGGAGGTAAACGTCTGCCAGGGAATCGGCGGCACCTTGGATACTATAGTTGGAAAGGTGAAACGGGCACCGATCCTATTTCAGCGTCTTGGTCTAGAATGGTTCTACCGCCTGCTTAAAGAACCTGCACGTGCGGGAAGGCAGGTTGCACTGCCCGTCTTCCTGTTTCTGGTTCTTTGTTCCAAAATCAAAAGGTACAGTCCGACATGAAGATCCTGCTTGTAGCCGGCGCTCGACCAAACTTCATGAAGATAGCTCCGATCGCCAGATCTTTATCGAAGCGGGCTGAAATATCCTGGCAACTCGTTCATACCGGTCAGCATTATGATCATGAGATGTCGAAGGCTTTTTTTGATGAATTAGGAATTAAGGAGCCGGATTTCTTTCTGAATGCTGGTTCTGGAACCCATGCCGAGCAGACGGCCCGAGTGATGATAGAATTTGAAAAGATCTGCGTGACGGAAAGGCCCGATCTGACCATGGTCGTAGGTGACGTCAATTCCACCCTCGCCTGCTCAGTTACAGCGAAAAAGCTTAACATTCAGGTTGCTCATGTCGAGGCGGGATTGAGATCGCGCGACATGACGATGCCTGAAGAGATAAACAGAATCGTGACCGACGCGCTGTCCGATTATTTATTTGTTTCCGAAAAGAGCGGCCTCCACAACCTTCGTTCCGAGGGGAAGAACGAAGAAAATATCTTCTTTGTTGGCAATGTCATGATCGACACGCTCTATTATCAATTGGCAAAGATAGAGGAACATCCGGATGCATACCCCAAGCCTGCCGTCGTTCCGAGCGGAGGCAATTATGCCGTTGTCACTTTGCATAGGCCCGCCAATGTCGATGACGAGGAGATTCTGCAGGGAATAATTTCCGCGCTCGTCGAAATTGCGGAAGATATGCCTGTTATCTTTCCGGCGCACCCGCGTACAAAGAAAAATATGGAGAGATTCAGACTCCTGAACAAGATTGCCGGCAAGGCTATAAGTCTGTTACCACCTTTACCGTATATGGCTTTTTTGACTGTGTGGAAAGAGGCCGCCCTTGTACTGACTGATAGCGGCGGCCTTCAGGAGGAAACAACTGCTTTAGGAATCCCCTGCTTTACCCTCCGAGACAACACGGAAAGGCCGATCACTATCGAGGAAGGCACCAACCGGCTTGTTGGAATCAGACCCGACGGGATAAGGGCTGCTTATGACAATTTCCGTAACGGACAAAATAAGAAGGGACGCATTCCCGAGCTCTGGGATGGAATGGCGGCCGAAAGGATCGTGGACATTATTCTGAAATGACGACGATACTGTTGGCATTCATAATCGCTCTGGTGTCTTCTTTGTTCCTCACGCCCGTGGCGCGTATGGTAGGAATCCGTTTGGGTGCGGTGGATGAGCCTGTCGCTCGAAAGGTACATACTGTACCTTTACCCAGGAGCGGATGTATCGCCTTCTTCACGGCATTCCTACTCACGCTGTTGATCGTCAAGTTCTTCCCGACCAAGGTAGCGACGTTGTTTGTCCTGGATAAACATGCGATAGCGCTCGCCCTCGGTGGAATTATTGTCTTC
>JAQULV010000034.1 GCA_028718405.1 Smithellaceae bacterium | reverse complement strand
TATTGAAGCGGTGGATCTCGTCAACAAAGAGGACCGTCTTGCGTTTCTCCTCACGCCACAGCGTGGCGGCCTCCTCGACGACGGCACGGATCTCCTTTACACCGGAGAGAACGGCCGAAAAGCTCGTGAAGTGCGATTTCGTTTCACTGGCGATGATGCGGGCGAGCGTCGTCTTCCCCGATCCCGGCGGACCCCAGAAGATCATGGAGAAGAGCTGGTCTTCCTGAAGCGCCCGGCGCAGAAGCGACCCCTCGGCGGTGAGGTGCGGCTGTCCCACGTATTCCTCGAGGCTTGCCGGTCGCATCCGGTCGGCCAACGGTCGGGGGTCGGTGTTTATGCTTTCAGGTTCCATAAGAATTGAGATGCGCCAGCTTCCGGCATCTTTAAAGGCTGGAGGGCTTGTCCTTTCTCTTTTTGGCCAGATCGATGAGTTCCAGAAGCGTCGTCATCTTATCCTTGGGTTCGCGTTTTTGAAAGCGCTCCCAATCTTCGGGTGAGAAGAATTCCTTTAGGTACTCTTCGATCGGAAGATAGTCCTGCCAGCATTTCACGATCCTGGGACAGGGCAGATCGCCTTCTTCCTTGAGGCAATAGGAGAACTCCAGCTCATGCCCCAGCTTCGGGCAGCGGGTGATCATCTTCTGATAATCATCTTTCTTTTCCATCATTATCAAATGTGCCCAAAGAAAAGAGAGCCGTCAAGGGGATTCTTCCCCTGACGGCTCTGCTGTCTTGCTCTCTGTATCAGCTATGGCCTGGGGAAGCCGTTGGTGGCCTTCAGCGCGCGCTGGATCTCCTCCTCCGGCAACTCGTAGGGCAGGAGCTTTCCTTCGAAGAAGGCGTCGTAGGCCGCCAGATCGACGAGACCGTGGCCGCTCCAGTTGAAGAGGATGACCTTTTCCTTCCCCTCTTCCTTGGCTCGTCTGGCCTCTTCCACAACGGCCGCGATGACGTGGTTGGTCTCGGGCGCCGGGATGAAGCCCTCCGAGCGAGCCCACTTGACGCCGGCATCGAAAGTGTCGAGCTGGTTGTAGGCCCTGGCCTCCATCAATCCCTCCTTAACGAGATGGCTGATGATGGGAGCCATTCCGTGGTAGCGAAGACCGCCGGCGTGAATAGGAGCCGGCACGTAGTCGTGTCCCAAGGTGTACATGGGAAGCAGAGGCGTCTTCTTGGCGAGATCGCCGAAATCGTACGCGAAGGGTCCTCTCGTTAGTGTCGGGCAGGAAGTCGGTTCGGCCGCGATGGTCGTTACGTTCTTGCCGTGGATCTTGTCGCAGACGAAGGGAAGCGCGATGCCGCCCAAGTTGCTGCCGCCGCCCGCGCAGCCGAGGACCACATCGGGATAGACGCCCAGTTTCTCGAGCTGCTTCTTCGCCTCCAGGCCGATGATCGTCTGGTGCATGAGGACATGGTTCAAGACGCTCCCCAGGGAGTAGCGCGAATTGTCATGGGTGACGGCGTCTTCCACGGCCTCGCTGATCGCGATGCCCAGACTGCCCGGGGAATCCGGGTGCTCGGCGAGAACCTGGCGTCCCGCTTCCGTCAGCGTGCTGGGACTGGCGATGCACTCGGCACCCCAGGTTTTCATCATCAGACGGCGGTAAGGCTTCTGTTCGTAACTTACCTTAACCATGAAGACGCGGCATTCCAGACCGAACATCTGGCAGGCCATGGACAGGGCGCTTCCCCACTGGCCGGCGCCTGTTTCAGTGGCGATCCTTTTGATGCCGGATATCTTGTTGTAGTAAGCTTGAGGGATGGCCGTGTTTGGTTTGTGTGAACCGGCTGGGCTGTACCCCTCGTTCTTGTAGTAGATCTTGACCGGGGCATCCAGGAGCTTCTCGAAGTTGCGCGCCCGGCACAGGGGCGTAGGCCGCCAGATGAGGTATTTCGCCAGGACCTCTTCGGGGATATCGATCCAGCGCTGCTGGCTCACTTCCTGCTCGATCAAATTCATGGGGAAGATCGGGGCCAGATCGTCGGGCCCGACGGGCTGTCCCGTTCCCGGGTGAAGCGGCGGGCTCATCGGCGTAGGAAGATCCGCCTGGATGTTGTACCACTGCGTGGGCATCTCATCATCGTTCAAAACCACCTTCATCTGTTCCATACTTGCCTCCTTATTAAATTTCGCTTCCGATAGTCGCGTTAAAAAAAATGCCATGGGTTTTTCCCATGGCACTTCTTTGATCCTTTCTGAGTCATGGGAATGTCCTTCCCCGCCCACGCTCAGTTATTTACACTCAGCTTTGTGGGCAGACTAAGTTGCTCTGCCACCACCACCAAAAGTCAAGATGTCTGTCTCTTTTTCTCATCGGTTATATCCGTTTAACGATTCTGGTTTCCGCTATCACAAAAAAAATGGGACTGTCAAGGGCATTTTTGACGTGGCCGCGGAACTCAATGAGACGCGGGTGGCTCCCCGAGGGCAAGGCGCGAGCATCGGCATCCGACGAGGCACATCGAGGGGGCGATTTTTTTCTTGCATTCATACCGTATATGGTACAAAAAGGATGGCAGACATCAACATATGGTATTCCTCACGCGAAGGCGAGGGCCGATGCGGAGGAGGACGTCAAAGAGGCGGAGGGGAGATGGATTTTCAAAGGACCAGCGATCTGGAGGGCTACATAGGCACTCTCACGGAAGAGGAGCGCAGCCGTTTCGCCGAGCTCATCGCGGAATGCCGACAGAGGGACGCTCAGATCATCAAAGACGTCGAGATGGCAAACCTCTCTGCCGAAGGACTCGAGAAGCTGGAGAAGAAGATCATCGATGTCCTGACGGAACTGGACGAGGCGAGTAAGCGCCTACTGCGTCAGACGGCCAATACCTACCTCTTACTATTCGACGGCAATGAGATTTACTGTTCTTAGCTGAACTTGTCCGGCCTCTTCGCAGGTCGTTAGAACCTGACCTTGATCAGCTCAATTCCCGGGACAGGATCGGTATTATTATTCCCCAGGTCCCGCAACTGCGGGAAGGACATGCGCCAACCTTCAGGTCCCCCGTTGAGCAGCGCCGTGGACTCGGGCAGGTTCTTGCCCCACAGATCTGCATACCCCAGACTCAGATAGAAGAAGATGTAGACGCCACTTACAACTCCGCCGGCGACGATGGTGACGCGGATGCTTGTTTGGTTCTGAGTGGTGTCGGCCGTTGACGATCGGGGGATCGCAAACAGAAGCGCAACGCATAAAACCATAATCCACAGCCTTTTCATTTTCTCCTCCTGCCTCAGAATAGAGTCATCGGCGGAAAATGGCAACTGTCAAATTGTCTGCCCCGCTGCCTTAGCGGGCCACCGCATCATAAAAATCAGTGGATATTTTGCGGCAATTATATTATGGACAATACTCCCGGCGTGCCGGATTTTACAAAGATAGTGCAGAGGTGGAACGTTTCGATGAGGTTCGATATAGCTAAAAGCGGCAGTGGTCTCGTCTACGAAATAAGGTCGATCGTTGCGGTGGCAAATAAGCTTGCGGAATACGGCATCGATGTCACCTGGGAGAACATCGGCGATCCTGTGCAGAAGGGCGAGAAGATCCCGGCCTGGATGAAAGCGGTCCTCTCTGAGCTCCTGGAATGCGACGCCTCCTACGCATATTCGCCTACTAAAGGCATGAACGAAACGCGGGAGTTCATCGCCACATCCGTGAACAAAAGAGGGGGCGTACAGATCACGCCGGAGGTTATCATCTTCTTCAACGGTCTGGGCGATGCCATCGCCCGTATCTACAGCTCGATCCGCCTCGATGCGCGAGTCATCATGCCGGAGCCGACCTATTCGACCCATCTGCTGGCCGAGGTTCTCCATGCTTCTTTTCCTCCCAACACCTACCGGATGAACCCTTACAGCGGCTGGTGCCCGGATATCAAGGAGCTTGAGCAGAAGGTCAAGAGTCACAAGTCCATCGTGGGAATCCTCGTGATCAATCCCGACAATCCCACCGGCTTCGTATATCCGCCGGAGGTACTAAAACAGGTAGTCGCCATCGCGCGCGAACACGACCTGTTTCTGATCTTCGACGAGACCTATCACAACATCGTCTATAACGGCAAAACTACATTGCCGCTGTCCGACATCATCGGCGACGTGCCGGGCCTGAGCATGAAGGGCGTATCCAAGGAATTCCCCTGGCCGGGCTCGCGCTGTGGCTGGATCGAGGTTTATAACGCTGGCCGGGATGAGACGTTCGCCCGCTACATAAACGCGATTCTCAACCAGAAGATGTCGGAGGTCTGTTCGACGACGCTGCCGCAGATGTCGATCCCCAGGATTATGACCCACCCGCAGTATACGAACTACCTCAAGGAAAGGGTCGGCCACTACGAGAAGCTTTCCAACATCGCCTACGATATCTTGAAGGATGTACCGGGGATCATCGTCAACCGGACCAACGGCGCCTTCTACATGACAGTCGTCTTCAATGAGGCGGTGATGAACGGCAGGCAGACGTTACCGATAAAACAGCCGGAGATCAGGGAGTACATCGAGAAGCTTGTCACCGATAAAATTGAATACGACAAACGTTTCGTCTATTATTTGTTGGGTGCCACGGGGATCTGTGTTGTCCCTCTTACCTCGTTCTTCACGGCCCTGCCCGGATTCAGGATGACACTTCTGGAGAAGGACGAGAAGAAGTTCACCAAGGTAGTGCAGACAATCGCTGAGAAGGTTGTCCAATATATAGAATCTTCAAAATAAAGACGGCCCATTGCAACCGATAAAGAAGCGAGATGCTTCCGCGACGACTAAGTTTCTGTCAATCGACGGAGGGTCAAGAGATAGTCGGAGGACAAAAGATACGACAATGGAAAGACGCTTCCTTGCCGAAGGCAAGAAGGGGGTAACCCCTAGGCGTTCATCGTGAGGACCTTCTCTAGGACCTCCCTTCTCAATTCCACCCCCAGTCCGTGAGCAGCATTGCGGGAAGAGCTTCCGTCGAGCTTGCGGGTTCCTTTTTTCCCCTCATCGAAAAGCAAGAATGATGCGTCCTCAAAACAGGTGAGGTTTGGGGCCGTCATTGCGAAGGAAAGCCCCGCTTGAGAGAGGATGTCCGTTTCACCCACATGCGTGCCCAACTGGCAGGCGATGTTTCTTTCATGTGCGTATTCTGCGATCTTTCGTGATTTGATCAACCCCCCGCACTTGGATATCTTGATATTGATGATGTCGCAGGCCTCGTTCTCGATGAGTTCCACCACGTCAGAGAAACTGCAGATGGATTCATCGACAACGACCGGCACCCCCAGGGCCTTAACAGCCTTCAAGCCGGCGAGGTTACCACGGGCGACGGGTTGCTCGACGGCGGCGATTCCGAAAGGCTTCAAACGGGAAACGTTATCCACGGCCTGCTCGGAAGTCCATTTCCCGTTCGCTTCGATGCGAATCTCCATACCTTGATCGAAAAGGTCTCTTATCTGCCGCAGGCGATCGGCATTAGCGTCGCAGTCCGGTCCCATGATTATCTTTAGCGACTGGAATTTAAAACCGTTGATCTTGGGCAGGAGCGTTCGAATCGTCTCCACCGGGAGAAAGGGAATCGACATTGCGTAACGAATCTTCTCCCTCTTGATCGGTCCCAGGAAATGGGAAAGTGGTTGCCCCATTGCCTTACCTAAGGCGTCAAGCAAAGCAATATCCACAGCGCCGAGAGCGGAGTGGCTCAAGGGGAATTGCATCCGCCGAGATTCCTTCTCGATGAGATCGAGGCAGTTCCTAACATCGTCTACGTCACGCAAGTCAATGGAGAACAAAACCGGCGCGAAACATTTCTGTATCACTTCACAGACGGAGCGACACGTTTCACCGGTAACGTAATTACGAGGTGTGCTCTCACCGTATCCCTGAATACCGTTATCGAAGGTGAGGACGATCAGAACAGCCTCGGCATTTGATCTCCGTTTCTGGGGAGAGTGAAAGGCGAGGGAGAAAGGCGCCGCGTACTCGTAGAGCTCGAGGGTTTTTATCTTCATTTGTCTTTCAGAGTTGCAACCTGTCTTCCTTGATCAGGTTGATACAGGTCTGGGTAATATCGTAATCGTACAGGTCGCGATGTCCGGCGAGCTCTTCAATAGCCTTGTCCATTCCCAGAGCGGGACGGTATGGCCGGTGCGAAGACATGGCTTCGAGCACATCCGCCACGGCCAGTATCTTTGCCTCCAGACAGATATCCTCACCCTTGATCCCGTAAGGATAACCGGACCCATCCAGTTTTTCGTGATGCTGCAACACCATATCGGCCACGGGGTAGGGGAAGTCAATCGTTTTTAGGATATTGTAGCCGACTTCAGGATGAGCCTTGATCATACCCATCTCTATCTGGTTGAGGCTTCCCGGCTTGCTCAGTATCTCCGAGGGAATGTATATCTTGCCGATGTCATGAAGCTGGGCGGCCATGTTTATTCCGGTGATGACGTCTTCGGATAGTTGCATCTCTCTGGCGATACTGCAGGCGATCTTGGCTACCCTTTCCTGATGGCCGGCCGTGTATGGATCCCTGGTTTCGATTATCAGAGAAATTGCCTTGATCGTGCTGTCCAAGGCCTTCTGCAGCTTGCCGTAACTCAGCTTCAGTTTTTCCTCCGACATCTTCTGGTCGGTTATATCTTTTAGCGTCCCCACCAACCCAATGAGATTTCCCAAGGCATCCAGATTCGGAGCACCGCTCATGGCGAAGTAGCGGGTCGATCCGTCTTTGTGAGCGATGGGGTAAATATTGTTCTTGATCTTTTTCCTCTTCTTCCCCTTTATTTGATCCCACGCCTCGTCGAAGGAAGTCTGCGTGTCGCCGGCCATGAAGCTGGTGAATGGCTGGCCAATGGCATCGTCGGCCTTGTAGTCAAGGATTCGCTCCCAGGCCGGGTTGACATAAGTAAATCTTCCGCTGTCATTCACTGTGTATATGATATCGGGGGCGTTCTCGCTGAGCGAGCGGAAGCGCTGTTCGCTTTCCTGGACCCTTTGGTATACCGTGGCATTATTGAGGGAGATGCCGATCTGATTGGCTATTCCCATAAGAAGACTAACGTCACTTTGGCTAAACGCCTTCTTGGTTTTGATGTTATCGATGGCGAGGATGCCGATGGGTTGTCCTTCATAGACGATCGGAACACAGATAAAGGATTTTACCCCTAGGGCCTGGACAAACTGCTTTGTCTTTTGCGAAAGATCATTCTCGTGACCACCGATGTCTTCCACGAGGAATGGTTTCTGTTCCCGGTAGGCCTTGACGAATTCACCACGTGATCGCGGGTTCTCTAAATTGAATTCCGTTTCACTTAGGAGCCGAGCCAGTTGATCTTCATAACCATAGCCCGCCGTGTAGACTAACCGCGTCCGCTCTCGGTTGGCCAGCATGATCAGACCACGATCGAAATCCAACCTCTTCTCGAAGGTCTCCATGACGTATTTCAAGAGCTTCTCGGTATCAAGGATGCTGGAGCAGGCCTGACCTATCTCCTGGACGAGCAGGGCGTTGTTGTAGCTGAGATTAATCTGGTCCAGTAAGTTGCGCGCCATTTCACCTTGATCTTTGACGATCTTGGAAAGCTCGCTCTGGGAAATGTTCTCGAAATAGAGGGAGATGGCGCTGATACAGAGTGCCACTGACAGAAAGAGGATCAACCAGTAGTGATGGGGGATGACGAAGTAGAGCCCTGCGCCGAGGAACACGGACGCCAAGTTGAGATAGTTGCGGATGCGTTTGCCCTTTACAGAAGGGAGCTCCTCCCAGGAAACCTCGTATACGCAGCAATCCGCTCCTTTGTGCATACACTTGGTGTGCGTGACATCGGCGAACTTGTTGGTGAAGATTTTGGCGATGGACTCCATAGTACCCATGCGATTCTCGCACTGGTACTTATTCTCCTTAACCCCTGGTTTGGGCCGGACTGTAACCTCAAGTTTGGTGGCCCCAAGTTTCTTTACCTCGATCGTTGTCGCGAGCGTCACCCTTTTGAATAAGCTTTCGAGCATATTGTAAGCCGAAGAAGGAGTAATGAAACCTAAGACGTACTTGGGGATCACCCCTGAGGCCTTCGACAAGGTGAAATGGCGCCCCACGTCACGAGAGATGTGAGGGTTGTTTACCGTATGGGAGAGAATTTCATGAAAGCGATCTATCTGTTCTTGCGTAAGCCAATGGCCACCATCTTCCAACTGATACGATGTGATACCGGCATATTTGAGCAGAGCATCGGTGTCCACGCCCGGGTAGAATTTATTGATATACTCCACGTAATTGCGCGTTATCCTGCTGCTGTAAAGTGCTGCGTCTTCCATTGCCGTTGGAGGGGCCTCTCTTTGTTCCTCAGTTATATTTCATCCTAAATCTTCTATGCATGAAGTCGATAAACTTGTCAGTGTTGCGCATGTCAATGATCCAGAGCTCATACTGTTTCTCATAAGCGATATGCTTGTCCTGGGCGTAACTGAACGGATAGATGAGAACCGGTATCTCCTGTAGACTATAGGTAGTGGACAGCTTTGATATGGCCGTGCAGAGCGACTTCCAAGGCAGATCTTCCGGATCGTTGACGATAACGGTAATGCCGTTAAGAAGTTCAGAGAGATTTACGCCGAGGTTGGACTGGTTGACAATCAAAGCGGCCTTTACTTTGCCGTCCAACGAAAGAG
>JAQULV010000033.1 GCA_028718405.1 Smithellaceae bacterium | reverse complement strand
CCGTCGTGAAGATCATGAACTGGGATCCTCCCGCGGCCACGGCGGCCATTGATTCCACGTCGTAACCGGGCGCATCCATGAGGACGACACCCTTCTTGGTCGGGACCTCTCCGTATTCCACCACCTCGGTAATCGTGCGCGCTCCGGCCTTGGCGATGCAGCCCAGCGACTTCTCGCGGATGGAGCTCATCCCGCCATCCATATTGCCCGGGGCAATGACGTACGGGGCTAAAGGCCCCAAAAGATCGTGGGTGAGCTGTTCGGCATCGGAGATCATCTTCGCGATCTTTGACGCCACCTCGGGGCATGACGCCCTCCGCTCCAGAATGTGGCTTGTGCCGATCATCTCGGTATCTTCGGTAAGAATCACGGTGCCGCCTTGGTCGACGAGCCAGTCGGCGGCGATGCCCACGCTGGGGTTGGCCGTAACACCAGAAAAGGCGTCGGAGCCGCCGCATTCCAGCCCCATCGTGATCATAGAAAGGGGAAGCTCTTTTCTGTCCTGCCCTTCTGCCGCGGCCAGAAGCTTCCTCACCAGGGCAATACCCTTGGCCGCCGCCTTTCTGGAGCCGCCGTCCTGTTGGATCTGAATGAGCTCCACCGGCTTTCCCGAGGCGGCAATGGCCGCCGCCAACTGCTCGGCTTTGATGACCTCACAACCCAGCCCCACCACGAGGACCGCCGCCACGTTGGGGTGTTTGCCAAGATTGGCAAGCGTCCTGGTGTGCATACTGAGCTCTAAGGCACGTCCGCAGCCGTGGCCGTGGTAAAGTGGAACGGCCGCCGGTACAGCACGGGCGATCATACCGACAACGCCGTTGGCGCAGGCCACCGAGGGAATGATCGCCACATAGTTTCTGATGCCTGCCTGCCCGTCGGGCCTTTCGTAACCCGAGAAATTTTCCATCTCAGCGCCCCCCCTTCCTCTCTTCGATATCGAGGTTGTGGGTGTGAACCCACCCGCCTTGGGGGATCGGCTCCTTGGCCTCTCCGATGACCTCACCGTATTTGATAATCTCCTCACCTACGGAAATTTCCGCCAGGGCCACCTTGTGGCTGTAAGGAATGGCGACACAAGTGACAAACTCCCGCCCATCGGGCAAAATAACGGCTTCACCCGGTCCGATATCGGAAAGGGCCACCGCCACGTTATCTTTGGGATTGATCACAATCACGTTCGGTTTCAATTCATCCTCCTTGCCGTTTCGCCACCTCGCGCATCAGGACGAAGATGTGCGCGGTCATAACGATAAGTTCCCGGGCTTCCAGTGATAGGGGCGAGCGTAGGCGTAAAACGTACGGAGATGGGCCATCGGCATGGGTCGTTGTTCGAGAAGACAAGGCTCTTTGTTTTCGCGTCCATAATCCCCTCCCGAAATACCGCAGACGCAAACGGACTGTCCCCGAGGGTCTTTCGCCCCGGCGGGAAACGGCAAACAATGACAGCTTCTACCTTATGAGGAAAATGGTGTCAATAATCAATAGTGCGGGGTGCTCCGGGACGCTATCCTTCCCTGTCTCTGCCGAGACGGTAGGCATCGATCACGGCAAAGACCCACAGGCAAAGAAGAACAGCGACGGCTAAAGTGGTTAGGGAAGATGAGTTCTCCTGAGAGGCACGCGCCGCGATCTGATTAATCTGATCCAGTGAGGTTTGGCCGGCGTTCTGGAGTTCGTTTAGCATCCGCATGGCCCGGGAGACGGCCATCGCTATGATCAGGATGATGTCCGCGGCCGTGAGCGCCATGATGATGAGCCCCCGGCTGCGGCGCCCCAAGGCGATCTGTCCCGCACCGGGAAAGACGAGGGCTGACCACAGCGACGCCTTCAGAGATGCCTTCATCTTTCTATTTCCTCCTTTCCGGACCTTCTCTGACCGGAAATGTTACCCACCGCGGCGGCTAACGACAAGGTTTATTTTGACTTTTTTCACCGCCCATTTTTTTCCTTGAAAAGGACCCCGCTTCGGTCGATGATTTTATGGAGAGGTAAGAAATGAATCCCGTAAAACACATCCATTACGATAACAGATCCATCAGCTACGAGGTCATCCGTTCTCGGCGCAAGAAGACCGTCTCCATCCAGGTGGAGCCGCAGGCGGTGACCGTGCGGGCGCCGCTTTGGCTCAGCGACGGCAACCTCCGGACGATCGTGGAGAAAAAGGCAAGGTGGATAACCGACAAGCAAAGGACACTCCGGCGCGAGTCGGAGCTCCACCCCGTAAAACGTTACGTTGCCGGAGAAGAGTTCCCCTATCTGGGAAAGCAGCACCGCCTCGTAGTGCGCGAGAACGGAATTTCGCCCGGAGAGCATGATTGCACCCTGGTAGAGGACCGACTCGTAGTGACGGTGCAGCGCGGACTTCCCGATACCGACAAGCGCGAAGCAACGCGCCAGGCTCTCCTTGACTGGTACCGCACCCAAGCGGAAAGAAAGATTACGGCCCGTCTGCCCAAGCTCGCCTCCCTGCTCGGCCTGTGGCCGCAAGCTATCGAGGTCAAGGACCAGCGCAACCGCTGGGGAAGTTGCTCCTTTAAAGGGGTCCTGCGTTTCAACTGGCGGATCATCACCGCGCCCCTGTATGCCGTCGATTACCTTATCGCCCACGAACTGTGTCATCTGCGTCATCGCAACCACTCCGCCCTTTTCTGGAGTGAGGTGGAAAGGGCTATCCCTGATCAGGATGAGATTAAGATCTGGTTCCGGGAAAACTACTATCTCATGACCACACTCTCCTGAAGGCAAGGCATACCCCACCATTACAATTTTCACTGACACCTTGTTAAAAGTTGACTTTTGTATTTTCTTATATTATGAACGCGCAACAAAACCGACTATTCCCCAGTAGCTCAGTCGGTAGAGCAGATGGCTGTTAACCATCGGGTCCGTGGTTCGAGTCCGCGCTGGGGAGCCAGATCGCATGAGGCTGTAAGACTTTTTCGGTTTTACAGCCTTTTTTTTGCCGGCGACCCGACGGCTTTCCGGACTGACCTGTTCCTGTCCGCAGGAACCACAATACGATAACCTAAGGAGGTTTTATCATGAAAGATGTCGTTGTAGTCTCAGGCTGCCGCACGGCGATCGGCAGTTTCGGAGGTTCGCTCCGGGATGTGAACTGCGCGGTCCTCGGCTCCATTGTCATGAAGGAAGCGGTCAAACGCGCCGGCATCGATCCGGCCTTGATCGACGATGTCCGTTTCGGAAACTGTATGGAACCCGTGAATGCCCTGAACGTGAGCCGCGTCGCGGCGCTCATGGCCGGCATCCCCGAGACGGTCACCGCCGCCACGGTGAACCGCGTCTGTATCTCCGGTATGGAAGCCGTCATCTCGGGCACGGCTATGATCCAGGCCGGAATGGCCGACATCATCTTAGCCGGCGGTATGGAACACATGTCCGGGATCGACTATTCGATCCCGAACGCCCGCTGGGGCTGCCGCTTCCAGGACCAGGTTCTCGTCGACAACATCATCCACGGCCTTCACGCCGGTTCGCACATGCTACCGGGTCTGGAGCAGGGCCCCATCAAGGACGGTCCCATCGTCGACATGTTCCGCGGCAAGCCCTACATCATGGGGATCACTGCGGAGCTCATCGCCTACAAGCACAACCTGAGCCGGGAAGAGATCGATGAGGTGGCGCTCCGCAGCCACAATAACGTGGAACGGGCCACCCGCGAGGGCGATTTCAAAGACGAGATCATTCCGGTCGAGATCCCCCAGAAAAGAGGCAACCCCCCCATTATCTTCGACAAGGACGAGCATTTCCGTCCCGGCCTCACCATGGACGATCTGGCGAAACTGCCGGCCGCCTTCATCCCCAAGACGGGTAAGGTCACGGCGGGGAACTCCTCGGGAGTCAATGACGGTGCCAGCGCCATGATCATCATGTCCGCCGAGAAGGCGAAGGAACTGGGCTTAAAGCCTCTGGCCAAGATCAAGGCCATGGGCCGAGGCGGCTGTCATCCGTCTGTCATGGGGCTTTCGCCGGTGCCGGCCGTCAACGACCTGCTCAAGAGAAATAACATGAAGCTCAGTGATTTCGAGCTGATCGAGCTCAATGAGGCCTTCGCCGCCCAGTACCTGGGCTGCGAACGCGAACTGGGTTTGAATAGAGAGATTACCAACGTCAACGGCTCCGGCGTCGGTCTGGGACACCCAGTGGGATCGACGGGTTGCCGGATCATTGTGACCCTGATCAACGCCATGCGCAAACGTGGAAAGACCTTGGGAATGGCCACGCTCTGCGGCGGCGGCGGTGTTTCCCTGGCCACGGCGGTAGAGATTATCTAGAGATTACTTAAAGGATAACTTTAAGGAAATAAAAAGGCGGAGGGCCAAAGTCCCCCGCCTTTTTTGTTAACTTTCAATAAGGCGGAGCTGCCTCACCGCGGGGTGAATCCCGCTCGGGGATGGGTTTGGGTTCTGCCTCTTCTGGGGGCTGGGGCTCACCCGTCGGCGTTTCGCCCCCGGAAATCGTCGTCTCGCCTGCCGGCATCTGCAGAAGTGTCCCTCCCAGGAGGTCCTCCGGCTGCTCCTCGGGCTCGCTTAAGATCTCATCGTACTCGGGAATCACGATGCCGCGGCGCACCATGATTGAATAGATCCTGGCCGAACGGCTCGCAATGAAGCGTGAAGCCCCTACGGGGCTGAACCTGATCGGATTGGGAAGCGCGGCCGCCAGGCGGGCGGCTTCATACGCCGAAAGATCCGCCGCCGTCTTTCCAAAATACCGGCGGGCTGCCGCCTCAACACCGAACAGACCATCTCCCCATTCGGCCACATTGAGGTAAAGCTCCATGATCCGTCTTTTGGAAAGGTTCCTTTCGATCCGCCAGGTGAGGATCGCCTCCTTGACCTTGCGGACCGGGTTCTTTGAAGGGCTCAGGTAGAGGTTCTTGGCCAACTGTTGGCTGATCGTGCTCCCTCCCGCCTTGAGCTTCTTCTTCTTGAGGTCTTTCTCCAGGGCCTTTTGCATGGCTTCGAAATCGAAGCCGTCGTGCGACCAGAAGTGGTCGTCCTCGGCGATGATCACCGCCTTGATCATATAGGGCGAAACGTGGGAGAGCTTCACCCAGTTCTGCCTGATCCTTCTCTTCTTACCTGCATCCTGCCACTGTTCTTCACGGTACTCCATGAAGGACGTCTTGCGCGGGTTCTCCTTCCTCAACTTGGTCACGTTAGGGTAAACAAGATAGAAACCGACGTTGAGGAGGAAAAGGAGGAAGATCGTCCCTATGACGGCGGGACCCCACTTTATCTTTCTTTTCATGATGATGCGCTTTGCTTCTCCTTCTTTTCCCTGAGGGAAAAACTATTAAGGAGGCCTCATAGCTCAAATCGGTCCTTTTGGAAAGAAGAATTATATTTGCGCGTAAATCTTAATTTTTTTCCTATTTGGGGTATTTTAGGGTTGACTTAAGCAAATAGTTAATATAAGGTCCAGCCAAATCGTGTACAGTTTGTCATCCATTGTCAAAATCTGTGCACCGTTGCCAAAGTGAGGCAACCCCCGATTAAACTAAGGAGGTCCTTCATGATGAAACGGCGGATTTTCCCATGGATGGGACTGGTAGTCCTGTTCTTCGCAGTCGGTTCATTTTTCCTTTGCAGCCAAGCTTCTGCCAAGGAATCTTATCATTATAAAGTGAGGCGGGGTGACACCCTCGCCAAGATTGCCAAGAAGTTCGATATGACCGTTGATGACCTGAAGGAAATCAACGGGATGAAGCGTAATGCCCTAAAACTGCATCAGCGCCTGCTGATCCCGGTGCAGGGCCAGGACGATGCCTCCCCTTCCCGTAGCAGCGAAACGGAAATCCATATTGTTAAAAAAGGTGATAACGTCTACCAGTTGGCCAAGAAGGCCGGGATCTCGCCGACCGAACTGAGGTCGCTCAACCATCTCCGCGGCAACAGATTGAGCATCGGCCAGCGCCTCGTTTTGACGCGTCCGCCAACCAAGGAAAACTGGATCTCGGTAACCGAGCCGCAGTCTTCCACGTCGACGGCCGCCGTCACGCTACCGGTGGTTGAAGAGAAGAACGACCCGGCCCCGTCGGCTCCGGTGCGGACCAAGGAGGACGCAAAGCGGAATGCGACGGTTGCAGCGGCGCCCGTAACTATCGCCCTGACGCCGCTCTCCGGCGCGACGATAGAGAAAACGGCCGCTGAGAGGCCGGCCTTGCTGAACTCAGCGGCGTCACCGGGTCAGGTTCCGCCCGCGGATAAGCCAGCGAAGCCGCCGGTTGCGTTCAAGAGTGTTGTCGATCAACAGGACGAGCAGGCCCTGGCCATGCGCGGGGTAAAGGACGGAAAGCCCGGCGAAGAGGTGATGCAGGCCTCAGAACAAACGGTCCCCGCGAGGGAAAAGGCGGCGACGACAGCGGCAAGTGCGCCTGCCAAGGGTAAACAGACCATTACCAAGACGACCTACGAGGTAAAGTACCACTACTACACTGCCAAGAAGGGTGACAACCTTCCCAAGATCGCCAAGAAAACCGGTCTGTCGGTGGCCAGCCTCAAGAAAATGAATCATCAGCGGAGCAACTACGTGCGCGCCGGAAAGACGCTGATCGTCGGCCGCTACACCACCACGGTCGAAAAAGAAATCCCCGTCTCCGACAAGGTAGTAGCAAATATCCAGCAGACCGTCTTGGAGGATGATGACGAAGAGGCGGTTGCCGAAGACGGTACCCTCAGCCTCCCCGACGATGTGCTTGCGATCGAGAAGGATATCGAGACCAGCTCCGACCCCTTGGGTAAGTGGAACGACTCCGCGGAGAGGAACCTCTTCATCCGTGTGGCAACGGGATTCCTGGGAGCGCCTTACCGCTTGGGCGGCACCTCCGTAAGGGGAATCGATTGCTCGGCCTTCGTGAGAAAGATATACGACCTGTTCGGCATCAACCTCCCGCGAACCGCGCGTGAACAGGCGCGTGTGGGAATGCGCGTCTCCCGGGCCAATCTGGAAGAAGGTGATCTAGTTTTCTTCAATACGAGGCATTACCTCGGTCATGTAGGCATCTACATCGGCGACAACAAGTTCGTCCACGCCTCATCAGGAAGGAGTCACGGGGTAAGAATCAGCAGCCTCAACGAACCGTACTACGACAAGCGCTTCGTCAAGGCCGTTAGACTCAAGGCCCTCGATGGCGGACTGTGATCGTCTTCCTGCGCCGTTACTTAAATTGAAAATGGGACACGATGTGTCCCATTTTTTCTTTTCCGATTTATGAAGAAACTTCTTTTACTGTCTCTCATCGCGACGATGCTCGGGAACGCCCCGGCGTCAGCGGCAATCACTTCATACCAGGTTGTCTTCCGGCCCTTCCTCGACGATCAGGGGAAAGTAAAGGCGGCGATCAGGCAGTTCAGCGACGAAAAGGGCCGGCACTACCTTGTCCTCGATCCCTACCGTCTCATCACCGCAACAGCGACGTCCCCGGATTTCTCGCGTCCCGTTTCTTCCGGGGCCTGGCGAGATACGCCCTTTGCTCTTCTGCAGGAAAAAGCAACGGAGGCCCCCTTTCCTTTGCAAAATGACGGCCTGGTTGCGGCTCCAGAATCCATAGCCGGATATTTTCTCACGATCGATCTGTGCCCCACGGCCAAGCCCCTTGATCGGGACGCCTTCAACTCCGTGATCGACGCCCCATCGGAGGGTCGTGAACCGACTCCCGTGGGAATCGCCGTCTCGGGCCTCTGGCTCAAGACCCACCAGGCCGATCTCCGGTGGCTCCTCCAGCAGGAAAAAAACGGAGGACTCAGTATCACCTGGATAAATCATTCCCTCTCCCACCCTTACGACCCTGCCGCGCCTCTGGAGAGGAACTTTCTGCTGACGCCCGGCGTCGATCTGCGTCGTGAAGTTTTGGAGATGGAGAAGATGCTCATCGAACGTCACCTGCCGGTGTCACCTTTTTTTCGTTTCCCGGGATTAGTGTCCAACGAAAGGCTTATGGGCGAACTCAAGACCATGAGCCTCATTCCGCTGGGGAGCGACGCCTGGCTGGCCAAGAAGGAAAATCCGCGCCCGGGGAGCATTGTCCTCGTTCACGGAAACGGAAACGAACCGGAAGGCATCAGACTCCTGCGCGAATTTATCTCCGCGGGAAAAGGGGAAAAACCGTGGCTCCCCTTAACGGCGCTTCCGGTTCCCGCAGCAGGGACCGCAAAGGAGAGCCGTTAAGATTTTTATTGATTTCTTCCCCTCCCCTTTATATCCTTACAACCCTCGGCAATAAGACGCTATTTATGGAAATAGCGGTGATCTTTACTTTTTTCGAGTTTATCGCCTAAAGGAGGTACGAGATGTTACGTAAATCAGCCCCCCTTATGTTTGGACTGGTCGTGCTCTTAACACTGAACGGCTGCATGGTCGCCAAAGATAAATATCTGCAGAAGGCAGACGAGGCCGACCGTCTCGGCAGAGAGCTTTCCACCCTTACGAAGAGCTACGAGGCCCTGCGCTCCGAGAACACGGACATCATTGACCAGGTTACGTCGCTACAGGGTGACGTTAAGGCCCTGCAGCAGGAGCGTCAGAAACTTCAGGAAGACTTGGGAACGACCGTCAAGGAAAGGGACAAGCTCTCCGAGAGCCTGACCGCTCTGACCAAGGAGAGAGACCAGATCAAGACGGACCGCGACGAGCTCGATCGTGTCCTGAGGTCCCGCACGG
>JAQULV010000032.1 GCA_028718405.1 Smithellaceae bacterium | reverse complement strand
ACCAGGGGTTAGCGAATTATGTTGAGTCCGAAAAGGGTAAAGTTCAGAAAATTGCAACGGGGCCGCATGGGTGGCAAGGCGACGAGGGGGAGTTCGATCTCCTTCGGTGAATACGGTCTTCAGGCCACGGAATGCGGGTGGATTACCGCCCGGCAGATCGAGGCGGCTCGTATCGCCATGACCCGTCACGTGAAGAGAGGCGGAAAGATCTGGATCCGGATATTCCCCCACAAGTCGGTTACCAAGAAACCGGCTGAGACCAGAATGGGTAAAGGCAAGGGAGCTCCCGAAGATTGGGTGGCCGTTGTCCGGCCCGGATCGGTGCTCTACGAGATGGAAGGGGTTACCGTGGAGGTGGCCCGGGAAGCCTTCCGACTGGCGGCTCACAAGCTTCCCATCGGCACGAAGTTCTTAGCAAGGGAGATATCTGATGAAGATTAAGGAGATCAGAGATCTTAGTCAAGATGAGCTGCTCGCGAAGCAGAGAGACCGCGCGGAAGAGCTCTTCCGCCTCAAGTTGCGCCATGCCTCCGGTCAACTGGAGTCCCCGGCCACGCTGGGCAAGCTCCGGAAGGATATTGCGCGCATCAAGGGCGTGCTGAAGGAAAGGGAGGGCAAGGCATGAACGAGCGCGGCATCAAGAGAACCGTCAAGGGCGTGGTCGTAAGCAGCAAGATGGATAAGACCGTCGTGGTACGCGCGGAGCGGTTGGTCAAGCATCCCGTGTTTCATAAATTCTTCCGGAAGTTCATGAAGTATAAGGCCCACGATGAGGCAAACAGCTGCAATGCCGGAGACACGGTGCTTATCGTCGAGTCCCGCCCGCTCAGCCGTGACAAAAGGTGGCGGGTGCGCGAGATCCTGGAGAGGGCAAAATAGATACGATTCTTGAAGGACGAACCTTCGAGTTGATGGGGTAGCGATATGATTCAGATGCAAACCATATTAGACGTGGCCGACAATTCCGGCGCCAAGAAGGTAGCCTGCATCAAGGTACTGGGCGGCTCGAAAAGGAGATACGCGAGTCTGGGAGACGTGATTGTCGTCGCCGTCAAAGAAGCACTTCCCAACTCCAAGGTCAAGAAGGGCGACGTGATGAAAGCCGTTGTCGTCCGGACCACCAAGGAGGTGAGACGTCCAGACGGTTCCTATCTGAAATTCGACGGCAACTCGGCGGTGCTTATCAGCAATCAGATGGAGCCCATCGGGACGCGCATCTTCGGCCCCGTAGCCAGAGAGCTTCGGGCCAAGCAGTTCATGAAGATTATTTCGCTGGCGCCAGAGGTTCTGTAGACGGACGTCACATAGACTAGGTACTGGGGATAAGAGATGCAGTCAATGCGATTGAAAAAAGGCGATACGGTTAAGGTTATCGCTGGCAAAGAAAAGGGAAAGTCTGGGAAGCTGCTCAAGGTCATCGCCGAAAAGAACCGGGTGATCGTCGAGAAGCTGAACCTGGTAAAGAAGCACCAGCGGCCGGATGCCAAGGGTAAAGGCGGCATTGTCGAGAAGGAAAGCTCGCTGGAAGCCTCCAATGTGATGCTCGTCTGCAGCAAGTGCGACCGCGGCGTCAGGATCGGCTACCGGAAGCTGGAAGACGGAAAGAAAGTGCGCGTCTGCAAAAAGTGCAACGAGATACTGGACGCATAGGGCGGAGAAGATGGCACGATTAAAAGACCACTATTTGAAAGAAGTTGTCCCCTCCTTGATCAAGGAGTTCAACTACAAAAATCGCATGGAAGTCCCCGAGATGAAGAAGATCGTCATCAACATGGGATTGGGGGAAGCGATTCAAAACGTCAAGATCCTTGACGGCGCGGCAGAGGAACTCTCCAAGATCACGGGGCAGAAGCCGATCATTACCAAGGCGAGAAAGTCCATCGCTACATTCAAACTGCGTAAAGGCATGTCCATCGGCTGTTGCGTGACCCTGCGCAGTGATCGTATGTATGAATTCTTCGACCGGCTCGTAAACGTTGCCTTGCCGAGGGTCAGGGACTTCCGCGGCATCTCCGCGAAGTCCTTCGACGGGCGCGGCAATTTCGCGCTGGGACTGAAGGAACAGATCATATTCCCCGAGATCGACTATGATAGGGTCGAGAAGGTCAGGGGCATGAACATCGTGATCGTCACATCGGCCAAGAATGACGATGAGGCGAGGTCGCTTCTGAAGATGATGGGCATGCCTTTCCGGGGACAGGAGAAGGGTTAACGGATAAAGAGAAATCTCTGGAGGAGTTGGTGTGGCAAAGAAATCCTTGATTGCAAAGGCCAAGAGGAAGATGAAGTTCGAGGTCCGGAGTTACAATCGTTGCGCTATCTGTGGCAGACCGAGGGCCTACTACAGAAAATTCGACATGTGCAGGATCTGTCTGAGAAACTTGGCCGGCAAGGGTGAGATCCCCGGCGTCATTAAATCGAGCTGGTAGAAAGCAAGTATTGAGGAGCAATTTATGGGCATGACCGATCCGATCGCGGATATGTTAACCAGGGTAAGGAACGCCAACCGTATCCACTTCAAGAGTGTGGATGTGCTGTTGTCGAGGATCAACCTCAACGTTGCCAAGGTCCTGAAGCGGGCCGGCTACATCAACGGTTACGACATAAAGAAAAACGACCGCGGTCACGACGTGCTGCGGATCTATCTGAAATATCCCGATGGGAAGAGAACGGTGATCACAGAGATCAAGCGGGTAAGCAAACCCGGTCGGCGCGTCTACGTGAAGGGAGCCGAGGTACCCAAGGTTTTAAACGGCTACGGGATTGCCATCCTTTCCACGTCCCGGGGTGTAATGACGGACAAGGAAGCCCGCGAGATGAACGTGGGTGGCGAAATCATCTGCAACGTTTGGTAGCGGAAGATCCCCAGCCACGGGCCCAGGGGATTTCAAGTCAGTACTGGAGAAATATTCATGTCGAGAATTGGTAAGAAACCGATTGCAATCCCCGCCGGGGTGAAGGTCATTCAGGATGGCAGCAGCCTCCGGGTTGAGGGACCCAAAGGAAAGCTGTCGGCCCAGGTGCCGTCCCAGGTGAAGGTGGAAATTTCCGACAAGGTTGTCTCCGTGACGAGGGACAGCGATGGCAGGAATGAGCGTTCCTATCACGGCTTGGTGCGAACGCTGTTAGGAAACATGGTGACGGGCGTCAGCACAGGCTTCGACAAGAATCTGGAGATCCAGGGTGTCGGGTACAGGGCCGAACTCGCCGGTGATGTCCTGAAGCTGGTTCTGGGTTATTCAAGCCCCGTGGAATACCAGATTCCCAAGGGCATCCAGATCAAGGTGGACAAGCAGGTGAACATCGCCGTCTCCGGGATAGACAAGGAATTAGTCGGCAGGGTAGCGGCCGAGATCAGGGCGCTTAGGAAACCCGAACCATACAAAGGCAAAGGAATCCGCTACGCCGGCGAGTATGTGAGGAAGAAGGTCGGCAAATCGGTTGGTGCGTAAACTTCAGAGCGCCGTAGCTAGAGGTATAGGACATTGTCAACGAAAAGAATTGAGAAGATCAGGCTGAAGCGTAAACAGAGGGTAAGGGGCAAGGTGTTCGGTACCGAGGCGAGACCGCGCCTTTCCGTGTTCAGATCTGCCAGTCATATCTACGTGCAGGCGATCGCCGATGATGTGGGCAAGACCTTGGCCGCGGCTTCCACCCTCAACAAGGACCTTAAGGACGAGATAAAAGGGCTCAAGAAGGCTGATGCCGCCAAGGCGGTGGGAAAGATGATCGCGGAAAGACTGAAGGCGACAGGTGTGGAGAAGGCCGTCTTCGACCGCAGTCGGTTCCTCTACCACGGCCGTGTCAAGGCCCTTGCCGATGGCGCCAGGGAAGCGGGACTAGAGTTCTAACGAATTATCGAAAAATAGAAACGGTTGGATAAGAGGGATATGGAAGAATTAGAACTTCTCGACAGGGTAATAGCGATCAACCGGACCGCCAAGGTGGTGAAGGGCGGCAGAAGGTTTCGGTTCAGTGCCGTCGTCGTCGTGGGAGACGGTAACGGCTCGGTGGGTGCCGGCTTGGGCAAGGCCCATGAAGTCCCCGAGGCAATCCGCAAGGGGATGGAGCAGGCCAAGAAGAGTATGGCCCGCGTGGCCGTGGCCAACAGAACCATTCCCCATGAGGTGATCGGAAAGTACGGCGCCGGCCGGGTGCTGCTCAAACCGGCCTCGGAAGGAACCGGACTCATCGCCGGTGGTGCCGTCAGGGCCGTATTGGAAGTCGCGGGAGTTCACAACATTCTGACGAAATGCCTAGGATCGCACAATCCCCACAATCTGGTGAAGGCGACAATAGACGGGCTCTACCGCCTGAAGGACCCGGCGGTGATATTGGCCCTCAGAGGCAAGGGCGTCGCCGAGAGGTAATATCGGCCGAAAGGTGCGGAGAGCGGAAAAGAAGTTAAAGATAACCTTGGTAAGGAGTTTCATCGGCAGACCCGAGAAGCAGCGGAAAGTCCTAAAAGGCCTGGGCCTGGGCAAGCTGAACAGCTCGGTCGTCCTCAAGGATACGGCGGAAATCCGCGGCATGGTAGGCAAGGTAAGCCATCTCGTGTCGATGGAAGAGTTCAAGGGAGAGAAGATATGAAGCTGGATGAACTTAAGCCGCCCGCCGGCTCACGAAAGAACAGAAAGCGCGTCGGCCGCGGAGGGGCGCATGGCGGAACCTCCTGTCGGGGCGCGAAAGGCCAGAGAGCTCGCTCCGGCGGAAATGTGAGGGACGGCTTCGAAGGCGGGCAGATGCCCCTGGCCCGGAGGCTGCCCAAGCGGGGATTTCGTAATCCCTTCCGCAAGGAGATCGCCGTTGTCAATATCGAACAGTTGAAGAAATTTCCGGCGGGGAGCACCGTAGACGCCGAGGCCTTGGTTTCTCTGGGAGTCGTCGGTTCCAAGGGAGACGGGATCAAGTTGCTGGCCAAAGGTGAGATCGGCTATCCGCTCACCCTCAAGGTAAATATGGCTAGTGCGGCGGCCCGTAGAAAGATCGAAGCGGCAGGTGGTACCATCGAAGAGGTAGCCTGATTTGTTAGAAGGTCTCAAGAATATACAGAAGATTCCGGAGCTGCAGCGCAGGATCATCTTCACTTTCCTGCTTTTGGCCGTCTACCGGATCGGCGCCCACGTCCCCACGCCGGGGATCGACGCCATCGCCCTGAGCAGCTATTTTGACGCCGCCAAGGGAACACTCTTTGGGCTCTTTGATATGTTTGCCGGCGGTGCTTTCAGCAACCTGTCGGTCTTTGCCTTGGGCATCATGCCCTACATCAGTGCATCGATCATCCTGCAACTGCTCACGATCGCCGTTCCTCACCTGGAGAGACTCTCCAAGGAAGGCGAGGCGGGTCGGCGCAAGATCACGCAGTACACGCGCTACGGAACGGTTATCCTCAGTATCATCCAGGGTTTCGGTATTGCCGTAGGTTTGGATCATATGCAGGGGCCCAACGGGGCCGATATCGTCATCAACCATGGTTGGCATTTCTGGCTGATGACGGTCATCACACTCACGGCTGGCACCGCTTTCATCATGTGGCTGGGCGAGCAGATAACGGAACGGGGGATCGGCAACGGTATATCGCTTATCATTTTTGCGGGCATCGTCTGCCGGGGGCCGTCGGCCATCTTCAACACGTTCCGCCTTCTCTCTTCGGGCGAGATGGGGATCTTCTTCATCGTCGGGTTGATCGTGATGATGATTGCCGTGATCGGTGTCATCGTCTTTGTGGAGAGCGGCCAGCGGAGGATTCCCGTCCAGTATGCCAAACGTGTCGTCGGACGCAAGGTTTACGGCGGGCAGTCCACCCATCTGCCGTTGAAGGTGAATTCCTCGGGCGTCATTCCCCCGATCTTTGCATCGTCGATCATCATGTTTCCGGCGACGATCGCGAACTTCGTTGATCACCCCGTCATGAAGGCCGTCTCTGGGGCCTTAATGCCGGGCAAGTGGGCCTATGAGCTGCTCTACGTGGCCTTTATCTTTTTCTTCTGCTACTTCTATACGGCGGTGACCTTCAATCCGACGGATGTCGCGGACAACATGAAGAAATACGGCGGCTACGTGCCGGGGATCAGACCGGGTAAGAAGACGGCGGAGTACCTGGACACGATACTGAGCCGTCTTACGTTCAGCGGGGCGATCTATGTTTCGGCGGTCTGTGTGCTGCCCAGCATTCTGATCTCGTATTTCAACGTGCCGTTCTATTTCGGAGGCACGGCTCTTTTGATCGTGGTCGGCGTGGCGCTGGATACGGCCGGTCAGATTGAGACTCATCTTCTGGCCAGGCAATACGAGGGTTTCATGAAGAAGGGACGCATCGCGAGGCGTCGCTAAGAGGTTGGAAGATAGTCCCGGAAGGGTTGATGTAAAATGGTTATCCTGAAGCTACCGCAAGAGATAGAAAAGATGCGGGTGGCGAATCAGATTGTGGCTCGGATATTGAAGGAACTGGAGGGCCACGTCAAACCGGGGGTGACCACGGGCGAGTTGGACAGGCTGGCGGAGAAGCTGGCCAATAAAGAAGGCGCGAGAGCGGCCTTCAAGGGGTACATGGGGTATCCCTATTCTCTTTGCACATCGGTCAATTCCGAGGTCGTGCACGGTATGCCTTCGGAGCGGGCCCTAAATGAGGGAGATATCCTCAGCCTGGACTTCGGCGTTTCCTACCGCGGTTTCTTCGGTGATGCGGCGGTGACGGTGGCCGTGGGTGAGATATCGCAAAAGGCCCGGCGCCTGATGGAGGTTACGAAGAGCAGTCTCTCTGAAGGCATCGCTAAGGCGAAGGCGGGTAACCGCTTAGGCGACATCTCGGCTGCGGTGCAGTCCGAGGTCGAGCAGGCAGGTTTTTCTGTGGTCCGAGACTTCGTAGGACACGGAATCGGGCGCAGCATGCACGAGGATCCCCAGATCCCCAATTACGGGGTGAAGGGAAGAGGGATCGAACTCAAGGAAGGCATGGTCTTCGCTATAGAGCCCATGGTCAACGAGGATGGCTATAAGGTGCGGATCCTGGCCGATGGTTGGACGGTGGTAACGGAAGACGGAAAGCTTTCGGCCCATTTCGAGCATACAGTGGCCATCACGGCCAACGGCCCTGAGATATTGAGTCTTCTTAAATAGGCCGGCAGCGGGGAAGGGAAGCAGAGGCGTAGTGTATGGCAAAAGAGGAATCCATCGAAGTCGAAGGCCGTGTGATCGAACCGTTGCCCAATGCGATGTTCCGCGTGGAGTTGGAAAACGGCCACCGAGTCCTGGCCCACATCTCCGGAAAGATGAGGATGCACTTCATCAAGATCCTGCCGGGGGACAAGGTCACGGTGGAGCTTTCGCCCTACGACCTGACGCGGGGAAGGATTATATACAGAACCAAATGAGGGCCGCCGGGAGGCGGTTGAGTTCAATACGAGGTAAGTACCGTGAAAGTTAGATCGTCCGTAAGAAAGATATGCGACAAGTGTAAGATTGTCAAAAGGCGCGGTGTGCTCAGGGTGATCTGCGAGAATCCGAAGCACAAGCAGCGTCAGGGATAACAGTGGCCGAAGCGGTGGTCAGGAGGAATACAAGTGGCAAGAATAGCAGGTGTTGATTTACCCAAGAACAAAAGGATGGAGATTGCCCTCACCTATATCTATGGGATCGGCGTCAGCAGAGCGAGGGAGATCCTCGACAAGGCCAGCGTCAGTCGGGATAAGAAGACGGACGATCTGGGCGATGCAGAAATAAACTCCATCAGGACGATCATCGATAAGGAACACAAAGTGGAAGGCGATCTTAGACGCGATGTTTCCATGTCGATCAAAAGACTCATGGATATCGGCGCCTACCGGGGACTCAGACACCGTAGGGGACTTCCGGTCCGGGGTCAGAGGACCTCGACCAACGCCAGGACAAGAAAAGGTCCGAGACGGGCGATATCCGGTAAGAAGAAATAACGACGAGAGCAGGTTGCGGAGGCAAGATGGCAAGACCAGCTAGAAAAACGGGGAAGAAGAAGGAAAGGAAGAATATAGGCGAAGGTGTCGCCCATATTCAGTCGACCTTCAATAATACGATCGTCACGATAACGGACATGAGCGGAAACGTGATCGCCTGGGCCTCGGCGGGGACGCAGGGTTTCAAGGGTTCCCGGAAGAGCACGCCCTTCGCGGCCCAGATGGCGGCGGAAGAAGCGGTAAAGAAGGCCAAGGAACACGGCTTGCGGTCGGTTCAGGTCTATGTGAAGGGGCCGGGAGCGGGGCGCGAATCGGCACTTCGTTCTCTGCAGACCGCCGGGCTCAATATCAGTCTCATCAGGGACGTGACGCCTATTCCCCACAACGGTTGCCGTCCGCCGAAGAGACGCAGGGTGTAATATAGAAGGAGAACATCCGGTCCCACAGGGGCGGGAGAGATAAACCTGAATTTGATCAGCAAGGGAGGCTTTTTTGGCTAGGTATAGAGAATCCGTATGCAGGTTGTGCCGCAGGGAAGGGATGAAACTCTTCCTTAAGGGTGACAGGTGCTACAGCGAGAAGTGCGCCTTCGAGAGACGCGGTTACGCGCCGGGCGAACACGGTCAACTCCGCAGGAAGCTGTCCGACTATGGTGTGCAGCTCAGAGAGAAGCAGAAGCTCAAGAGGATGTACGGTACCCTGGAGAAGCAGTTCCGGAGCTACTTTGAGAAGGCGGACCGGCAAAAGGGTATCACGGGTACAAACCTGCTTTTGCTTCTGGAGAGGAGACTGGACAATATGATCTTCCGTCTCGGGTTTGCGAACTCCAGGACCGAGGCCAGGCTTTTGGTGAGGCAAGGTCATTTCCTGGTAGGCGGGAAGGCCGTCAACATCCCCTCCTATCTCGTGAAGGCCGGGGAGGAGATCGCTGTCAAGGAACGCAGCCGGACGGTGGAAAGGATCGTCGAGGCGATGGAAACCGTCGCCCGTCGTGGCGTCCCCTCCTGGCTGGAATTGGATAAAGGTAACTTCAAGGGGATTGTAAAGGCTCTTCC
>JAQULV010000031.1 GCA_028718405.1 Smithellaceae bacterium | reverse complement strand
TGAACTGGTCGAGCGGGTTACTGCGGGCGATGAGAAGAGAGAGGCTGTCGCCGGTGCGCCGACCGGCACGACCCGCCTGCTGCCAAGTACTGGCGATTGATCCCGGATAGCCAACAATGAGGCAGGCCTCCAGGTTTCCGATATCGATGCCGAGTTCCAGGGCGTTGGTAGAGACAACACCCATTATCTCCCGGTTGCGGAGTCCCGCTTCGATCTGGCGGCGCAGGTTGGGCAGATAACCGCCGCGGTAACCGCTGACGAGGTTGTCGCCGACGGGTTTTCCCCGGGTGAAACGATCTTTCAGGTACTTCGTCATGACCTCCACGTTCAGGCGGCTCGTCGTGAAGATAATCGTCTGAATGCCGTTGGCGATGAGATCGGCGGCGCAATTTCTGGCCGGTGTCAGGGCGGACTGGCGGATACCCAGTTCGCGGTTGACAATGGGCGGGTTGAACAGAATAAAGGTCCGGGCCGATGTGGGGGCCCCACTTTTGTCGAGAAGGGTTACGGGCCTTCCCAGGATTCGTTCCGCGTGCTCGCGGGGGTTGGCCACGGTGGCGGAGCAGCATATGAAAACAGGATCGCGACCGTAGAAACGGCAGATACGCTGCAGCCGCCGGATGACGTTGGTCATATGGGAACCGAAAACGCCACGGTAGACGTGAAGCTCGTCGATGACGACGTATTTGAGATTGCTAAAGAGCTTCTGCCATTTAGTGTGGTGGGGAAGGATACCGGCGTGCAGCATGTCGGGGTTGGTGACCACCACGTGCCCCTGCCTGCGGATGGCCTGCCGGGCATCGTCGGGGGTATCGCCGTCATAGGTGTAGGTCTTGATATCGGCCTTCATCTCTGAAATGAGGCCGTGGATCTCGTGCATCTGATCCTGGGCGAGAGCCTTAGTCGGAAAGAGATAGAGGGCTCGGCTGTCGGGCTCCTCAAGGATGCTTTGCAGAACGGGGATGTTGTAGCAGAGCGTCTTGCCGCTGGCCGTCGGCGTGACGAGAACGACATCACGGCCTTCGCGGACCAGATCCACCGCCGCGGCTTGATGGCTGTAAAGCCGTTCTATGCCCCGGTTTGAAAGGACAGAGGAGGGCGAGGGATGGAGCCATGCAGGGAGGGGCGCAAATGCGCCGGCCTGAGCGGGAATCCTTTTCCAGGCGGTGACGTTCTCGCGAAAACGCCTATCCTGCTCGAGGCGGTTCAACCATTCCGTAAGCGTCAACTTCGCCATTTTCTACTCCTGGACATGTTACTGGCCTCCTTTACTACAGGGTTGCCCGGATGTAAATGGTCATTATTATAGCTTGTGATTACGGGAGGATAAGGACGCGAAACGAGGATGAGAGAAAAAGGATCCTATCCGTAAATAGCAGCGACGGTCTTTCAGAGCTTGACCTCTCCGCGCGCGACCTTCGTCAGGGTTTTCTCGTTCAGGATCCTGATCAGGGAGCCCTCCACGTTGATGAGACCTGCTTTCCCCATCTTCGTCATGATGCGGGATAACGTTTCCGGAATAGTCCCGAGAAGGGCGGCAAGTTGGGTCTTTGAAATGTCCAGGCGCAGGTCGTCCGGGGAGTAAGTCTTCTCGCTTAAGTAAAGAAGATGGGCGGCGAGGCGGCCCGGTACCTCTTTGAGAGACAGGTCCTCCACCAAAGTGGCAAACTTCCTTAAGCGCAGTGAGAGAATTCCCAGCATGTTGAGGGCCAGTGTGGGATCCCTTCTGATCAATTCGATGAAGGACGCACGCGGAATGAAGATGGCGGTGGTCTCCTCATCTGCGGCGGCACTGGCGGGAAAACCTTGATCCGTGAAGACGGACACCTCGCCCAACGTGTCTCCCGCGGCAAAGAAATGGAATATCTGTTCCTTTCCCTCCGAAGACAGCTTGAAGACTTTAGCCCTTCCCGATATAATGACATAGAAGCCGTAGTTCTCGTCGCCTTCGGAAAAGATATTCTCACCCTTGGCGTATTTTTTGAGGAGGCTTACCTTCGCAATCTCTTGGATCTGGGAGGCGGGCAGTCCCTTGAACAGCGGCAGTTTCGCGAGTCTGTCGGCAAGATTCAACGTGTAACCTCCTATCGTCAATGGTTTCAAGATACAGTGGCCCTCAGGGTAAGTCAAAGGTTTTGATCTGGATTCAGAGTCAGAAGAATCAACAGGAGGTAAGTGTGTGAAACCCATCGGCCCTTTGATGTGGGAGCATCGTCTGATTGAGAAGCTGCTTCGTTCGTTTGCCGGCGAAATCGGAAAGATTGACGCGATGGTCCCGGTGGACACCGTCTTCATAGACAGGGTCGTGGATTTCATCCGCACTTATGCGGACCGTACCCACCATGGGAAGGAGGAGGACATCCTCTTCCGGGAGTTGGCGGCGAAGGAACTAACTGACAACCACCGGCACATCATGAATGAGCTGATCGAAGAGCATCGCTATGCGCGCACGGTTGTGGGGCAGCTCATCGCCGCAAAGGAGCGCTATCTGGCGGGTGACGACAGCGCGCACGAGATATCGACGCGTCTTGCCGAATTGGCGCAGTTCTATCCCCACCACATTGAAAAGGAAGACAAGCATTTCTTTTACCCTATTCTTGCTTACTTCTCCGATGCCGAACAAGAGCGCATGCTCGCTGAATTTTACGAATTTGATCGAAAGATGATCCACGAAAGATACGGCAAGCTCGCGGATGAAATCATAAGCAGTGCCGGGAAGATTGAAAAGATGGACTGAGGACAGAGCAGGAGAGAGACGATGAAAGAAAGACTTAATGCCCTGGAGGTGGCTCTAGCGAACGAATTGCGGGAGAGGGAATTCTATTTGGCCAATGCGTCCCGGACCGCAAATCCTGTGGGGGCTGCCATGTTCAGGAAGATTGCCGATGAAGAGACGGAGCACTATGAAAGGTTGAAGGAACTGCACGCCGTTTGGACAAGGCAGCAGCTGTGGCCGGAAACGCTCCCGCTGCAGGTTAAGGGTACGGCCGTGAAGGGGATGTTGCAGGAGTTGCTGAAGAAGGCCGCGGAGATGCCCCCGGCGGATAGCGACGACTTGGCGGCCATACATAAGGCGGCGGATTTCGAAGCCAAGGGGGAGTCGCACTACGCAAAACTACGCGACGGCTCCGGCGATGAAAAGGAGAAAGCCTTCTTTGCCTTGCTGGTGTCGATTGAGCACGAGCACTACCAGTCGCTTAAAGACACGGAGGAATACTTCCTCGATCCCGTCTCCTGGTTCAGAAAACAGGAGAACACGATCCTGGACGGGGCCTAAAGCGACACCGCGCTTTTGGAGAGTGCGCTACTACATGGTCACATAGAACATAGATCCTTTTCTGTAGACAAGGACGAGGATATCCTGGTCAGTTCCGCTGGCGGAAACGGCGGCCTTGAAGTCGCGCACGCTTCCTATATCCTCTTTGTTTATTTCGGTTATGACGTCTCCCGTATGCAATACACCGGCGGCTGGACTGTCGTTGTCCACGCCGGTCACCAGTACGCCGTTAAGTTTTCGAGGCAGAGACAAGGCCTTTCTGATCCTCGGCGAGAGGTCCTGTACGCTCACTCCCCGCAGCTTGTTCTCGGCTAAAGCCGCAGTCTTCATGCTAAGGGGTGTTTCTTCAATATGAACCGTGAGGGCCTTTTCAGTACCTTCCCGTAGATACCTGATGGTTACGTCCTTGCCGGGAGGCGTGCTGGCTACCATGTTCTTCAAAGTCGTCGGGTCGTCGACGGCTTTGTCGTCATAACCGACGATGACGTCCCTTCTCTTCAAACCTGCTTTTTCCGCGGGGCTCTTTTCCATGACGTCGGAAACAAGCGCGCCCTTGGCATTCTTTATTCGCAACTGCTTGGCGAGATCGGGACTCAAGGATTGGATCGAAACACCCAACCAGCCTCTGACGACCTTGCCGCGTTTGATGAGGCTTTCCATCACGACCTTAGCCATGTTGCTCGGTATGGCGAAACCGATTCCCTGGTAGCCACCGGATGAGCTGACGATCGCCGTGTTGATTCCGATCAGCTCACCCCGGATGTTCACGAGGGCACCACCCGAGTTGCCGGGATTGATGGGGGCATCAGTCTGGATGAAATCCTCATAGTCGGCAATACCGACATCGGCCCTTCCTTTGGCGCTTATGATTCCGGTGGTCACCGTCTGGTTGAGGCCGAACGGATTTCCCACGGCGATCACGCGGTCGCCGACCCGGAGTTTATCCGAATCGCCCATTGTCGCCACGGGAAGACCGACGGCGGCGATCTTGACGACGGCGAGGTCGGTCTTTGCATCCGCGCCGACGACGGTACCCGTGTACTCCCGTTTGTCGCCGAGCCTGACACGGATGTCTTCCGCGCCTTCTACGACATGGTTGTTGGTGAGGATGTAACCGTCCTGGCTGACGATGACGCCGGAACCGAGACCCGACTCCTTATAATCGCGGGGGAAGTCCTGGCCGAATTGGTCACTGAAGAACTGACGAAGAAGGGGGTCTTGATAAAAGAGATCGGGCGGAGCCTGCTGATGAACAATCATGGTGGAGGAGATATTGACGACAAATGGTTTGGCTGCGGCAGCGACCTCGGCTGTTGCAGCATCGATCCTGGAGAGGAGTTCGATGGAATCTTTTGATATCTCCGTATGCCCCCGACTGGACAAGTCGAGGTTGGACGAGACCACCAGCCCGATAATCAGGCCGATGAAGAGGACCGTTACGACGAGCGCCGCGATTTTGGGTTTGGACATCATGACCTTCCTCCTGAAGGGAATTATTTTTTGAATAGATGTGATTCACAAGACCAAGCCTCGGAGAAGATACTTGCCGGTATACGCGAAGATAATCTTATCGGAACAGCTGACTGTAAACGGTACATCCGATGAACTGATAATATTATGCCATAGAAGGGGAAAGATTTGTATAGGCAAAAGCGGATGAATTTTTTCAGGTTGGCATATAAAAAGCTCTTTTTTGACTTAAGTCAAGGATGACGGCGGCAATATTATCTATAGATGACCTCAGACGGCCATGGGCCGGCAATCATAATAGCTGAGGAGGAAAGACCATGTTTTGTTACCAGTGTGAACAGACGGCGAAGGGAGTAGGTTGTACAGTCGCCGGTGTCTGCGGGAAGAAGGCGGATGTGGCTGCCTTGCAAGACTTGCTGGTCTATGCCCTGAAGGGGCTTGCCAGCGTTGGAGTGGAGTCGAGAAGGTTGGGTAGGGAGGATCGCGAGGCCGATCGTTTCACGGTTCATGCCCTCTTTAGTACCCTGACAAATGTGAATTTCGATCCGGAAGACATCGCGGCGCTAATCAAAAAGACCGTCGCGATCCGCAGACGTCTGGAAGAAGAAGTCAGGAGAGCGGGGGGAAAAACGGATTTTCGTCATGAGGCGGCATTCTTGATAACGGCCGATTCTATGGAAGGGCTGGTGAAACAGGGTGCAGAGGTCGGCGTAAAAAATGATGACACTGCCGATCCTGATGTCCATTCACTGAAGCAGACCCTCATCTATGGCATCAAGGGAGTCGCCGCTTACGCTGATCATGCCTGTATCCTGGGAAGAGAAGACGACGCCGTCTATGCCTTCATTCAGGAGGGGCTGGCGGCAACACTTGATAACAGCCTTTCTCTGCCGGATGCTCTTTCCCTCGTCTTAAAATGTGGTGAGGTAAACCTTCGGGTCATGGAAATCCTGGACGAAGCGAACACGGGCACTTACGGTCATCCCGTGCCAACGCAGGTCCCGTTGGGGGCAAAGAAGGGCAAGGCCCTCCTCGTATCGGGCCACGATCTGAAGGATATGGAGGAGATACTCAAGCAGACGGAAGGGAAGGGCATATTTGTATACACCCACGGCGAGATGCTGCCCTGTCACGGCTATCCGGAGTTGAAGAAGTATCCGCATTTCTACGGTCACTATGGCACGGCATGGCAGAATCAGCACCAGGAGTTTGCCGCCTTTCCCGGGGCGATCGTCATGACGACCAACTGCATCCAGAAAGCTCTTCCCACCTATGATAAAAACATTTTCACGAGCGGCATCGTAGGCTGGCCGGGGGTCGTACACATCAAGGATGGTGCTTTCACACCGGCGATTGAAAGGGCTTTGGCCCTGCCGGGGTTTGCGGAAGACGTGCCGGGAGATACTGTCATGACGGGGTTCGCCAGAAACGCCGTCCTGAGTGTGGCGGATAAAGTGATCGCGGCCGTCAAGGAAGGTAAGATCAAAAGATTCTTCCTGGTGGCGGGTTGTGACGGCGCGAAGCCGGGGCGCAACTATTACACGGAATTTGTGGAAAAGGTTCCGGACGATTGTGTGGTTCTGACCCTCGCCTGCGGGAAGTTCCGGTTCTTCGATAAGAAACTGGGTGATATCGGCGGCATTCCGAGACTCCTTGACATCGGGCAGTGTAACGACGCATACTCGGCCATCCAGATCGCTGTAGCCTTGGCAAATGCTTTCGGCGTCGGGGTAAACGAGCTGCCATTATCCTTTATCCTGTCGTGGTACGAACAGAAGGCGGTGGCGATCTTGCTGACACTGTTCCACCTGGGGATCAGGGATATCCGCCTGGGACCGTCCCTCCCGGCATTCATTACGCCCAACGTTTTGGATGTCCTGGTAAAGAATTTCGCGATTAAACCGATCACGACAGCCGATGAGGATCTGAGGGCGATCCTCGGTTAAAACCTGATATGTAGGCCGGGCAGGGACATCAGAGCCTTGCCCGGGGTTGTTTAAGGAAAAGGATACCGCCCATGAAAACAAGAAGAAAGATCGTCAAGATCGATGAAGACAAGTGCGACGGGTGCGGCGTTTGCGTATCTTCCTGCGCTGAAGGCGCTATCAGGATCGTTGACGGGAAGGCCAGGCTCGTCGCCGAGAAATACTGCGACGGCTTGGGCGCCTGCCTGCGTGAGTGCCCGCGAGGGGCGCTTTCGGTAGTAGAAGAGTTAAGTGACGCCTTTGACGAGGACGCGGTTAAAGAACATTTGTCCGGCGATCATCGGGAAGTACTTCCGGTCCTGGAGTGCGGGTGTCCCTCCTCGCACATCGAGACGTTCGGAAAAGGACATTCATCTGAATCGGCGGGAAAGGAAGATGATATCGCCTCCGAGCTTCGTCACTGGCCGGTGCAACTGAGATTGGTACCGCCGACGGCCGGCTTCTTGAAGAACGCGGATTTGCTGATCGCCGCCGACTGCACGGCCGTGGCCTGCCCGAACTTCCACCGCTTATTCCTGAGAGGCAGGGCGATCCTCATGGGATGTCCCAAATTCGACGATGTTGCGGCCTACGAAGACAAGCTGGCGAGAATCTTTGCCGGAAACGACGTCAGATCGATAAAGGTCGTGGTGATGGAAGTTCCCTGCTGCCAGGGGATGCCCGTCATCGTGCAGAAGGCCCTGGCCGCGTCGGGAAAGGACCTCCCTGTGCAAGTTGTGGTTATCGGTTCTCGCGGCAATATCGTGAAAGACACGCTGCCGAGGAAGCATCTCTCATAGAGTAAGTCCTTCTCGACACAGCAACTGGCGGAATGGGGCTTGATCTTTGGGAGGCCATTATCTATCCTCATAACATCGACGGCATTGATAAATAGGGAGAAGACTTGCCGATGGGAAGAGCAATGAAGGTCGGTATATTAGGAGCGGGTTTCGCGGGGCTGTATACCGCCTTCCACTTCATGAAAGAAAAAAGGGGTGCTTTTGAGGTAACCCTTTTCGACAAGAATAATTTCTTCCTTTACACACCCATGATGCACGAGATGTCGACGGGTTCCGTCAACGCACGGCATATCGTCGTGCCTGTCCGGAAGGTTCTCGATCCGCGGCGCATACATTTCCGCAACGAGGAGGTTAGGGAAGTTCTTCTCGCCGAGAAGGCCATGGTGACGAGAAGCGGAATATTCCATTTCGATTACCTGATCCTTGCCCCGGGCAGTGTGTCCAACTTTTACTCAATTCCCGGCCTGGCCGAGAATTGCTCCACCTTTAAGACCATCACCGACGCCACGGAATTGCGGAACCGTCTGACCGGGATGTTGGAACGGGCTGCTATGGAAAAAGACGAGGGCATCAGACGCGACATCCTGACCGTAAACGTGGGAGGGGCCGGATGCACGGGCGTGGAGCTGGTAGCCGAGATCGCCCAGTTCGTAAGTATCATCCTGGAACATGACTACCCGGAGATCAAAAGAAACGAGATCAAAATCAATCTGATCGAGGCTTGCGACAGGGTGCTCCCGTCCTTTCCCCTGTACCTATCCCGGGTGGCGGCGGAGAGACTCAAGCAGATGGGTGTCGAAGTGATGTTCGAGAAGACAGTAGCGAAGGTCGATGAGAGTTTCATATATCTGGGCGACGGTCGGCGTCTGCCGAAAGGTATCATGATCTGGACGGGCGGCATCAAAGCCCGAGAGATGAATCTTAAGCCCATCCTGGAGAAAGACAACTGCGGCCGCGTGGTTGTCGATCCGAACTTGCAGGCCAAAGGCTACAGCGGCATTTATGCGATAGGTGACGGTTCCCAGGTCGCCACGACGGGCACCGCGCTGGCGGCGACGGCGTCAGTGGCGGTCCAGCAGGCGAGCTACGTCGCGGCAGATATCAAAAGAGCTGCCGTCGGCAAAGAGCGGCCTGCTTTCCTTTTCAACTATCGCGGCGACATGGCATCACTCGGCTTCATGTCCGGGGTTTGCGAGGTCTACGGTCATAAGTATCGCGGCTTCATCGCCTGGATGATCTGGAAGGTATTCAAGCTGGCAATGCTTCCCCGCTATAAGAACCGCATGCAGATCCTGGCCGATTGGGTCATCACTTTTCTGTTCAAGCGGGACACCTCGCGTCTAATATAGAAACCGTCAATCGCATACGGGTGACGGTTCATCCATATAGCAGGGCTGCTTCCGCGGGCCGGCTTTCGTCCTCTGAGCCTCCGTCGCTTCCAGGGCCTTTGCCGCGGCATTCTTCTCATAGAAGCAATGGGGCTCATAGGTCCAGCCTTGGGCGAGGCGCGTCTCCTCTTTTTTCAAGGTTCGGTAGGCAACGCGGCCGATAATGGGAGCGAGGATCCTTGT
>JAQULV010000030.1 GCA_028718405.1 Smithellaceae bacterium | reverse complement strand
TCCTATCGGCATCTCGTTTGCTTGCGGGGAAACCACGAGCAAATGCTCCTCAACTACTACGAGCGCCACGAAGACGAGCAGATGTACCTCTTGAACGGAGGGAGACGAACACTGGAATCTTATGGAATTTGGGAGGGCCGCGACTCTGAAAATGGCATTCCCGCCACTCATATGGATTTCTTCCATGGACTTCCCTATCATTATGAAACCGACGACTATATATTCGTCCATGCCGGACTGAGGCCCGGGATTCCTCTGGAAAAGCAGGATGCCGAAGACCTCATTTGGATTCGTTACGAGTTTATCCGGTCGTCATACGATTTTGGCAAGGTGGTTGTTTTCGGTCACACGCCACTTTACGATCCGCTCGTCGAGGACAACAAGATCGGGATCGATACCGGTGCGGTCTACGGGGGGAAGCTCACCTGCTTGGTGCTTCCGGAGAAAAGGATTTACCAGGCGTAAGAAATGAAGATCATCGAGTGTGTTCCCAATTTCAGTGAAGGTCGTGATAGAGCCAAGGTGGAGGCCATCGCTTCGGCAGCGACCAATGTCCCCGGAGTGAAGGTGTTGAATCTGTGCCTCGACTGCGATCACAACCGTAGCGTTCTCACCTTTATCGGTACTCCCGAAGACGCTTTGACCGGAGCACTTGCCGTCTGTGGCAAAGCGATAGAGCTGATCGATATGAGCTCTCATGGTGGTGTCCATCCCCGCCTCGGTGCTGTGGACGTCGTGCCTTTCATCCCCCTTTCCGATGCGACGGTCGTGGATGCCGTTACTGTAGCGCGCCGCTTCGGCTATCTTTTTTCGGGACGACATCAACTTCCCATCTATTTCTATGGTGAGGCCTCTCTCTATCCGGGAAGACGGGATCTTTCCGATATCCGCGCGGGCGGCTACGAAGCGCTGGCGAAGAAACTGCAAGAACCGGGATGGGCTCCCGACGCCGGGCCCAAGATCTTCAATGAAAAGAGCGGTGGCACCGTGGTGGGTGTAAGGATGCCGCTGGTTGCCTATAACATCAATCTGGCTAGCAGCGATTTGGCCACCGCCAAGGATATCGCCTGCACCATCAGAGAGAGGAACGGCGGCCTGAAGAAGGTCAAGGCCATGGGGGTTATGCTTGCGAGCAGAGACATCGTGCAGGTTTCCATGAACCTGACCGATTACCGGGTGACCAACATGAAGGCGGTATTCGATCGAGTAAGAGAGCTGGCCACGGCCAAAGGTGTTGAGATCATCGAATCGGAACTGATCGGTCTTGCACCTGAAGCGGCCATGGGCGGCGTTGATGCGCCCTATCTCAAACTCGTAGATTTCTCTCCAGAGAGGCTGTTGGAGTTCCACATAGAGCAGATGTGCGAGAGCGGCAAAGTGTATTGACACTCTCCTAAAACCGTGTTAAACCGCAGCCTTCTTCAGCAAGGCCGGCCGTTCGCCCCCGTAGCTCAGTAGGATAGAGCAACGGATTCCTAATCCGTGTGCCGCGCGTTCGAATCGCGCCGGGGGCACCACTCATAACGAAGTCCATAAAATTGAGGTTACGGAAATGGCAGCAATGAAGAGACTTTCCGCCGGATTATGTTTTATCCTTATTATCTTTTGTCTTCCCTCGTGTTTCCCTAAGCATGAAATCGCCATGCCGATATTCTCACAGGTTGGCGTCATCCCGGATGTTACCAACAAGCTCCCCCTGGAGGCAGCGCTCTATATCTCCGATGCGACCAGAGGGTTCAGCCGTACCGCGCAAACGCAGCTGTTCATCCACAAGTTTCTTCTGGGGGAGAAGCTCGACGATGTTACATACCGCGTATTCAGCCAGGTCTTCGATAAGGTAACGGTCATCAGCGAAAAGAGAGACCTTGGGCGTTTCGATATCCTCATCGAGCCCACGTTTCTCGAAGATAAGACGACGGTCGCGGCGACGGGTGGGACACTTGCCGCCGTGGCGCTAAACTTCCATATCCAGGATCGAAGCGGGATAATCAGCCGGGAAGTTGTGGCCGAGGAGAAATCATCCCCCGGTGCCGGCTACTACGGGGCATTCGGTCCAAGTACGCTCTTAACAAGACCCGTGGAAACCGCGGCAGTGAAGATATGGCGTATGTTGGGAGAGAGGCAAACGCTGGCGGTGCTCATGAGGGGAAAGCCCCAAGCAGTTGCGTCGACCGTCACCAAGAGCGACGTGGAGTCCGAACTCCTTTCCGATGTCGATGTGAACGTGCCGCGCACGGCGATGAGCAGACCTGCGGCCATAGCGGTCCTCATCGGAAACCGCGATTACCGAAATGCCAAGAAGGTTGATTTTGCCTTGAGCGATGCCCATGCCGTAGGTAGATATCTGACGAGTGCCCTCGGTTTCAAGGAAGGCAACATCTTCTATTTGGACAATGCGACCAAAGGCGATTTCGAGCTCTTCTTCGGCATCAAGGGGAATTGCCATGGTAGGTTGTATAACACCGTCAAAACGAATGAGTCGGAGGTTTTTATCTTTTACTCAGGCCACGGCGCCCCAGGCCTCAAAGATCGAAGGGGTTATTTTGTGCCGGTGGAAGCCGATCCGCAATACATAGAGCTCGGTGGCTATCCCCTCGATTTGTTTTACGAGAACATCGCTCAAATTCCGGCGCGCCTGATCACCGTCGTAACGGATGCGTGCTTCTCCGGTGCCGATATCTATGAGGGCATCTCACCTATGGTTATGGAAATTGAAAAGCCTCAGCCAGCGCGGAACATAATTATCGTGTCGAGTTCCACCGGAAGGCAGGTCTCAAGTTGGTACAACGAGAAAGGCCACGGATTGTTCACCTACTATTTTCTGAAGACAATGCAGGAAGGTGCCGGAGCCGGCAAAGACAGGGTTCTCACCTTTGACGAACTGTTTCGCCGTGTCTCGGACCAGACGGAGGGTGTACCTTACTTTGCTAGGCGTCTCCATGGGGTGGAGCAGACGCCCACCATTGAAGGTCCATACCGGGGAGAAGTTTTCCTCCGCTATTAAAACGAAGGCGCCGCAGATCAGACTCTGATCTGCGGCGCCGCATCAGCGCGTCGTAGACAGTTTCCCGTCTCGTTACTTCCCTTTTTTCGTAGCGCCTTTAGTGGACGTCTTTGATTTACCGGCGGCAGGTTTTTGCTTCTTCTGGTCTGTCGCTTTCTTTTCCGCAGGCGGGTTGATGGAGAGCAATTCCACCTCGAAAATAAGAGTAGAGTTGGGGCCGATCTGCGGTCCGGCACCCCGCTCGCCAAAGGCCAGTTTGCCGGGCACGAAGAGTTGCCACTTTGATCCCGTTTTCATCATTTGCAGGGCCTCTGTCCAGCCTGGGATGATGCCTTTCACATTAAATGTCGCCGGCGTGCCCCTCTTATAAGAGCTGTCGAACTCCGTACCGTCGATGAGGGTCCCTTTGTAATTGACCGTTACCGTGTCATTGGCGGTGGGTATAGGTCCTTTCCCTTCCGAGATCACCTTGTATTGAAGGCCGCTCGCCGTCGTTTTGACGCCTTCCTTCTTGGCGTTATCCGCGAGAAATGTCTCTCCCTCTCTGAGGTTTTTATCGCTCTGCGCCTTCCACGTCGCTTCGGCCTTGGCCTTCACTTCCTCCTGAAATTCGGCCATGGTCTTCTTCACTTCCTCATCGGTCAATGCCGGTTTGGCACCCGAAAAGGCATCTTTGAGGCCTTTGACGAACAGGTCGGTGTTGATATCTATGGACCGGCTCTTGAAATCCTTACCCATGAGAAGACCGATGGAATAACTCACCTTGTCTTTCTGGTCGGTCAACGTTGCTTCGGCCGCGAAGGCAGTTGCTAAACCGGTGACAACGAGTGTGATGCACAGGATAAAGAGAAGACCTTTTTTCATAGCGATTCCTTTCTTTTGAAGATATAGATAAGTATTCAGGTGCGATGCAATCTCTGTATTCTGCGGCCCAAGAGACTGAGAATACTCTAGTTCAGCTCTGGCCAAATTTGGGCCTGAGAGATCCGATATGGGATATAGAGGCCCCGGCCAGGGCCTCTCTAATACGTTCGCCTGTTTTACATTATTTGTCAAGAATCCCGTGAGGGGACAAGGAGAGGTCGCTCTCTTTCTTATTTGCCGTAGAGAGCCTCTAGCTGGTCGACCGTGGGATGACCTTGATAATACTCACCCTGGGGGCCGATATATCCGTCGCCTTTCTTCGTTAAAGTTATGGGCGTATATCCGCCTGCCCTGGTGGGAATGTTGATTATTACCGTAGCTGAATCCAGAGGCGTCGGCGCAGGTGTCACCACGACAGACGCTGGGGGCGGTGGAGCCACGACCACATAACCCGTGGGGGTGGCCTGATAATAGTACGTACCATCGTAGTAATAGTTGGCGTTTCCTGCATAGACGATCTCATGACGAGGCGGAAGGGAAGACACGATCGCCCCGACCACCAAGCCTGCTACGATAGCATTACCCAGCCACCAGTGCCCTCCGGACCAATGGTAGTTCGGGTGATACCGATACGCAAACACGCTCGAATATGACAACGTGATGGCCACGATCAGCGCTACTGCGACGATAATTTTTCCCTTAGAGGTTAGATTTTTCATTGCTTTGCACCTCAACTCCTAAATTGCTTTTTTGATCTTCAACCTTCTCTCAATGTTCCATTGATGCAAAAAGAAAACCACAAGTCCGTGAGATTAATAACTACTGGATCTCATTGCAGAGACGAATTTAACCAGCATGATCGTGCCTGTCAATATGAATAAAATATATCCTTCTTCCTGGGCAAAGCAGGTCAATAAATATCCAGAACCCTGTCGGTATTTCCTAAACTTAAGGATGAATAAGGAGAGTAACAAAAAACGGTTTGACCGGTAAACCAGTGACCGTGACGTCACTTGCTCAGAAAATAGACCGCCGTGGCTTCCGTCCATTCCGTGGGGTCAAGATGATTTAATCTTCTCACCAGGTCACTGATCATACCGGTGGACGCAGCATCATAGACCTGGAAGATTCCTTCCCTGAAGCCCAGGGAGAGAAGTTCTTCTTTTTTTCTGGTGGCAATAATCTTTATCTTCTCTTCGGCCAGAGAATCATTGAATCCCGGAAGAAACATGGCCTTCAGTGCCATCCGGCTGCCATCGGCCGGAAACTGATAGGCCTTCCCGGCCCGGGCGAAATTGTCCTTGTTGACGGAATTGGGAAGCAGGAGCGTTACCGAGCCATCGGCGGCGATGGAGAAGATATAGACATAGCAGTCGCTGGTGGGCTGGTAAAATATCTTGACCTCTTCTCCTTCCTTCACGTCGGTCTTGGAAAGCGAGAGTCTGATTGTAAGTCCCTGGTCCCTTTCGGGGAAGACCGGACTTACCAATGCCTTGATCTTGACCTGGTAGAGACTCCTATCCGTTTTGTCCCATCCCTCCTCGGTCACTTCGATCTTTTCGATCTTGCCCCGGGCCGCTGCGTAGATAAGATCCTCGGCGAGTTGACTGTTGGAGACGAGCGTATGGGATTTTACAAACGTCCCCACGGCTTTTTCCACGGCGTTGCTTTCGGCCGCCACCTTTGCCCGTTCCTTCACTTCCTTGGGCGTTTCGACCTCGCTCTGCTGAGCGTTGCCCGTTGCTTCAACCCAGATAGAGTTCTCCGTAGCGAAGCACAGCGCGGGAAGGAAAAGCATGACTGCAATTAAAAGGGATTTCAATTTCATCGTGTCACCGAGAGGATGATAATTTATCAGTACACCTTTCACAAAGTTGGGGTCTTGTCAATAACGTTTCGGTAGCAACATGTTACGCCCCCAAAAGAAAACCCTTACGTGCTGCGGCTCCGTAAGGGTTTTCTTTTGTATATGTATCTTCGGCACCCGCTTTCCGGTGTCCGTGAAACAGTATTATTTCTTGTAGGTCCCGCCCGATTCGACGCGCTTCTTGATTCCTTCCAGATAACCGGGCAGAGAGAGTTTCATGCCCGCGTTGATAATGGCGCCCGGCGTAGGGATCCTCGATTCCATAACGGGGCTGTAATAGTAAATCGTCTTTTCGCCACTGGCCGTCGGTTCGAGCCAACCGAAGCCGCCGACGTTCTTGAGGGCCGAGTGCGGCGCCGCGATTTCTATCCCCTTGGCCTTCCAGGCAGCGCGCTCGGCGTCGGTCAGCATACGCCATTCCTCCAACTGCCCGCCTTCATGGAGGGTCACTTCCAACGGATAGGAAACTTTAATGAAGGCGGCGCCGAGCTGTCCCTCGATGATGCGGCGGGAGATAATTCCCGGAGGGAGAGTGTCGTAGGTGTACTTAACCTTATAGTAATTCAGTGTGGGGACCCACTCCGGCATGGCCTCCCAGTTGTTAAGCTGTACGCGCACCTTTGCCATTGGTGCGTTAATCAGGATGGCGCCGATGACGCGCCCCCTGTCACCACCGTCTGCGGTCTTTTCTTTGACCAGAAAAGACTGGAGCTTGCCAGCTTGCAGCTTCTCCTGGTCCAGACGCTTCTTTATCTTCGCAACTTCCTTTGGTTCCTGTCCCAAGGCCGGTGCAGCCAGAAACAAAGACAGGACTAAGATCAACAGCACTTTGACCCATGCGTCTTCTTTCCTCATATTCACCTTCCTTTTCTGCTGGCACGAATGGTTGTCAATGGGCCGGGTATCGAGATTCTGGGGCCGAGGCCGCTTTGCTTACGTAACCGAGTTGATCCGAATTAGGAGACACATGACGAAACAGCAATCCCCAACCGCGCACGTACGAAGTAAGCAGCTTACGCCGAAGATCAACCCGCCTTCACCGCAATCAGTTTGCAAAAGCGCTTCCGACTACTTGGCCTTCTTCTTGGCCTGCTTGGCGGCTTTCTTCTCCTTAGCCGTCTTTTGGGGCTTCTTCTTTTCGGCTTTCCTGATGTCTTCGGATTTCGCCATGGATGGTACCTCCCTTGAGCTGTTGGCTATCCCTGCGGCAAAGATTGCAGGACCGCAGCTATATGAACTCCCGTAGTCCATGAAGGTCATAATCGTCCCCCCTCGAGATTCTTGACGATTTGTGTGCTTTATTTCACAATGAGCCCCGTTTGTCAACGCCGGCGTAAAAAATATGGGAAATTGAAGGGCCGCCCATGTTGACCGACAAGAGAGTCGACATAAGGACGGGACGCCGATTGACAAAGGTTCCTTTTTTTGTTAGTTGCCAAAAAACAGGAGTTAGAAAGGGGCAGGATGATAGAGGGAACATTGTCCATCCGGGTCGCCATCTGCGGGGTCCCAACCCCGTAGCCGACTCCGAAACTCTCTCCCGTCATTTACGTGATCTTCATCATTGACGACCTGCCGTCACCCGAACCCGTATCATCTGATAAGGAGGTTCAGGAATGAAAAAGCTAGTCCTTTTCGTTGTCCTTGTCGTCATCGTTTTCATCGGTATCTTTCTTGTTCAGTCTTCGCCGGTAGACCCCGCCGCCTACACACCTCCCGTTGCTCCGGAGATGACGGGCGTCATGGCCACTAACACTTTGCTGCAAAAAGCCGATCTCCTGGCGCAAGGGAAGATCAACGGTCCTGAAGAAATTGCCGTCGATAGTCAGGGGCGTGTCTATAGCGGTACCGGAGATGGGAAGGTGGTACGCCTCCTCCCGGGCGGAACCCCGGAGACTTTCGCTGATACGGGCGGACGCCCGTTGGGGATGCAGTTCGATGCTAAGGGCAATCTCATCGTCTGTGATTCATACAAGGGACTGCTTTCCATCGGCCCTCAGGGCAAGATCAAGGTTCTCACTACCGAAGCGGGGGGCGTTCCCTTCAAGTTTACCGATGCGTTGGACATCTCCCGGGATGGCACGATCTATTTTACCGATGCCAGCTACAAGTTCGGTCAGGATGAGTATCTCTATGACCTGCTGGAGGCCAAGCCGCTCGGCCGGTTCATGAGTTATGACCCAGCGACAGGAAAGACTAAGATCCTACTGAGCGACATGTACTTTGCCAACGGTGTGGCCCTGTCCGAACGAGAAGATTTCGTTTTGATCAACGAAACCTATCGCTACCGGATTACCCGCTATTGGCTCAAAGGCCCCAAGGCAGGCACACATGAAGTCTTCATTGACAATCTGCCGGGTTTTCCGGACAACATCACTTCCAACCGTAAGGGCAAATTCTGGCTGGCACTCTTTACCGTGCGCAATGCCGCGGCCGATATGCTCCAGCCGCATCCGTTCCTCAAGGCACAGATGGCAAAACTTCCCAAGGCGCTCTGGCCCAAGCCTGAGCCCTATGGTTTGGTCGTGGCTTTGGATGAGAACGGACACATCACCCAGAGCCTTCAAGACCCAACGGGGAAGCATCTGAAAGAGGTCACGTCGGCGCGGGAGTATGGCGGCTACCTCTATTTAGGAAGCCTGCACAACGATCGGATCGGAAAGTACAAGCTGCCATAGTGTGCCAAGTAAGGAGGAGGGCCATGGACTATACGACCATCACCTATCGGGAAGAAGAGCAGATCGGATACATTACCCTCAACAGACCGCACTGCCTCAATGCCTTGAACCAGGCCATGATCGAAGAGTTGGAAGACCTTTTCGCCGCACTTCCTCGAAACGACGGAGTGAGGGTGCTGATTCTGTCCGGTGCCGGCGAGAAAGGCTTCTGCGCCGGGTTGGACATGAAAGAGACGGCAGTATCTATGATGGGGAGGCCGCCCGAGGAGATATATGCGTGGCAGTCGCGCACGGGAATGCTCTACTACAAGATGAGGCGGCTGCCGCAACCCGTCATCGCCGCCGTTCATGGCGCGGCTTCCGGCGCGGGCTTCAGCTTCGCCATGGCGTCCGATGTCCGCATCATCTCGACCGACGCGCGCTTCAATGCGGCCTACATCAATATCGGTCTAGGCGGCGCCGATCTTGCCAGCAGCTATTTTCTGCCCAAGCTGATCGGTACGGGACGTGCTTATGAGTTCCTCCTGACGGGAGATTTCATGTCGGCGGAGGAAGCTATGCAACTGGGATTCGTTAGCCGCATGGTTCCGCGCGATAAACTTATGGAGGTGGCAATAGAAATGGCGCGCAAGATGATCGCCAAATCTCCTGTGGGCCTAAAGATGACAAAGGAGGTCCTCAACCAGACCCTCGACATGTGTTCGCTTGAGCAGGCGCTGCATATGGAAAACAGAAACCAGGCGTTCATGATTGCTGCCCTTCAGGTGAAGAAATCTGTTTAGCCGGTTGCCCAGCGCACCTCCATTTTTAAGAA
>JAQULV010000029.1 GCA_028718405.1 Smithellaceae bacterium | reverse complement strand
CTTAAGCCAAATTTGTCCCTTCCTGCCGATCTTCTTCATAGGTCACGGTTTTCAGCTTGGCGGTCGAGGTACGACCGAAGAATAAAAAAGTAAACTACAGAAATGTTCCGACAAGTCCCAGGAGATAACACCGGGGACTTTTATTCATCTTATTACATTTGATCTCTCGTGCCAATATAAAACCTTTGCCAATAGGCCGTACGTAGAACGCCGCATCGACACGGATCGGAGCTGGAAAGATTTGAACGTCGGTTAGGGGAGAAATCAAAACTCAAAAGATTCCGAAAGCGCGATCAGCCGTAAACCTGTCGTATGCCCCTAGGTTCCTGACGCTAACCCGACAATTTCAAGGCAGAAACTTCTTGAAACAGCAGCCCCAATTACATTAGTATAGGCGCACCGCAGGCATATATGCCTGGAATAAGACAGCTCCGGGGTTGATGATTACCAAACTGCTCAACTACGGAGATCGGCTGAATTCATACAAGCACTCCTTTTACTTGGGACTTTAGGACGGATTACGATTTACAGAGCTTTCGGCCTCAACATCGCCTCGGATATCTTCTTGCCCGAACTTGAGGCAGGGAATGGGATTCCGGATGTGCGGATCCTTTCCGGCGAAACGCCAAGGGAGATTAGGGGAAGTGTTGTCAAACGTGAAGGCTATCAGTTGGCCCCCGGCCGGTTTCTTTTTTGCGTGTCGAAGGTCGGCCGTTACTACGTGACCGATGGCGAGCGCATCGTAGTGGAGCCCTCCGCAGGAGCGGACGCCGCCGAGATCAGACTGTTTCTCCTCGGGACGGCCTTTGGCGTTCTCCTGCTACAGCGGGGGATATTACCCATGCATGGAAGTGCTCTGGTGCTGAATGCACAGGGGATCATCCTGACCGGATCGGCGGGGGCTGGCAAGTCCACCCTGTTGGCTGCTCTTAAGAGAAATGGCGCTCCTTTTCTGGCGGACGACGTGTCGGCAGTCTCGATAGACGAGGAGCGCGTGCCTTGGATACAGCCCGCCTACCCACAGCAGAAACTATGGCGAGACAGCGCCATGAACATCGGGGTGGACATCAGCGGCTGTCCCTCGATCCTTGCGCGTATCGATAAATTCTCCGTCTCGATAGAAGAAGGCTTTTGCCGCACGCCGGTTCGTCTGACGGCGGTCTGTGAACTGCGGGCGGAATACCGTCCCGAGGCAGTCATGATGCAGCTTACCGGGCCGGACAAGATAGCGGTGTTGCTCAGGCACACCTATCGGCAAAGCCTCGTGGCCGGTCTTGGTTTGAAGGGAGAACATTTTGAGAGCTGCGCTACGATTGCGAGGCAGATCGGCGTTTACCGGTTGCTGAGGCCGAGTGGAAAATTTACTCTGGTCGAACAGATGCGATTGGTGAAGAGACTAATGGCGGAGCTCGTTTCCGGTCAAAATACTTGAATTAGAGCATATATCAAAGGAGATCCAGGGCATGACATTACCGGGAAACCTGCATACTGATACCTTGGTGGTTCGTGCGGAGGGAATAGTCGCAACCGCTATGGACGGCCAGTGGGTGATGATGAGCGTTGAGAATGGAAGGTATTACAGTCTTGACCCCGTCGGTAGCCGGATATGGGACTTGATCAAAAGTCCGCTCACGGTGAATGAACTTGTTGCCACGCTACTGACTGAATACGAGGTGGAAGAAGAACAATGCAGGACAAATGTAACGATTTTTTTGAACGAAATGATCAAAAAAGGGCTTGTCGCCATTGTGTAATCGCGTTAAGCTATCCCACAAGATATTCCGGATGCTTATCACGGAATCCGGTGCTCACGGCACGATAACCTTCGAGCTGCCCGATCTCCGGGACCTTTTGTCCATCAGCCGGGGCGCGTCGATTTATGGAACAAATTTCGTGCCGGGAAGTGAGTGAGGAACGGAAGCCGTAACGCTTTCAACAGGCCGGAGGCTGGCGCAATGTACCTACCCATGGTTATACATCCGTCGTTGCGGCTCCGCCCCACCGCCTTGGTTTTTAAGTCATCGCAGAGAAAGCCTGTTATTGTCTTGTGGAATGCGAACTGAACAGTCCAACTGGAATATGAGGATTGGGCCAAGCAAGAAGATGAAAGGAGAAAGCCATGAACGAAAGAACCTACACAGAAATTCTACCCCAAAACAAGGCAACTGAACTGAAGCCCTGGCAAACGCCGGCAGTTGAGGAAATGGACATCAATCAAACCGAAAATGATTTTATAGCGGTAACCGACAGCACGAGCTTTTTTTCATAGGCCACACATTAGTCTTTGTTTCGACCTCAAGGAACGCTAAGTCGCCCAATTCATGGTCAGCTTGAACCACTCCTGCAGAGGATACGATATGGTTTTGTCTATTTACGGCGTTGTCTCTCCTCGTGCCGAAATCGAATCTAGCAAGAAAGAAAGCGGAAGCGTGCGTTTTGATCGATTCTGCGAGGTGGGCGGTTACCGTCTCGCACTCCAGGGACAGTGTCCTGACGCCTGTGCGGGCGGTTTGGGAACTTTGCTCGACGGCAGGATCTTCAATACAGCGGAACTGGTCGGCCAACTCGGTACACCGTTACCGGGCGGACCGGAACTTCTGCTCCAGGCTTATCGTAAGTGGGGCACCGGGTTCGCGCGGTATCTCCAAGGGGAGTTCGCCTTCGTGCTATGGGATGGGGCTGCGGGCCGCATCCTGTTGGGCTGCAGTCCCGGGGTAAGCCTACCTCTCTTCTACACGCAACGCGACGAAGATTTTTTCTTTGCCAGAAGTCTTCGCCACTTGCTCACGGAGATGGGTACAATTCCGCGCATCGATGAAGACTACCTTGCTCTCTGGCTTGGCATGACGTCTCTTGTCGGAAATGATCGTACCTTCTTCGAAAAAGTCTACCGCGTGCTCCCCGGAAGCGTCCTTGTCTTCGAGCGGGGCCGCATCAAACGAGACCTGTACTGGCAGCCGGGAAATATCTCGCAGCTTTATCTCAAGGATCCACGGGAATATGCCGACGGGCTCCGGGAGGTGCTCCAACAGGCTATCCGGGACCGCTTGCCCGATCACGGTGCCGTAGGCTCGCTGTTGAGCGGAGGGCTGGACAGCTCGACCGTGACTTCATTGGTCGCGGAGATACTTCACGGCCAAGGCCGCCGCCTTCATGCCTTTACTGCGGTTCCCAAGTACCCTGTGGAAGATTTAGCAGGGCGCTTTTGTGATGAGGGGCCGGCCGCTGCCTCGGTCGCGGCGATGTGGCCGAACGTGGAACATGTCCCTGTGCGTCACGGACGTCACTCCGTCTTTTCGTTGATGGACCTCTTCGGTGCGGAACTGATGGAGCCGCTCATCAATCCCGCGAACTACGACTGGTTTTACGAGAGCTGCCTGCAGGCAAAGGAGCGGCAACTTGATAAGTTGTTCACCGGAGATTCCGGGAACACCACCATCAGTTACGGTGACACGCTTTTGTTACGTTCCCTCGTCTCAGAAGGGCGCTGGATGGCACTCGCGAGGATGGCGCAGCAGATGCATCGCCGCGGCAGGCACCGCTGGCGCAGTCTTGCGTACGAAATATTTGCCCCGTTGATTCCCCTAGAAATCCGCCACATTCTTATCAGCTCGAAATTCCATAGCTTGTTTGAATATTCCATGATCCGGCGTGAGTTTGCCCGTAACCACGATCTGGATTCCATGACCTTGGAACGGAACATTGAGTACTCTCACAGCAGGCCGTTGCGGATTCGCTTCTTGAGCAGACCCGACGTTGACGCCGTCAGTGACGCCTTTCGGAGGTTGACAGACGTTTCGAAGGTCGATCCGGCGGGAGACCGGCGGGTGATTGAATTCTGCCTGGCCGTGCCTGTCGAACATTACTGTGAAAAGGGTGTGTCCAGATCTCTTATCCGTAATGCGATGATCGGCAGGCTGCCCGAGCAGGTCCGCACGGAGCAGCGTCGGGGCCTGCAGGCTGCGGATTTTACCATTCACTTTGAACGGGAAAGAGAAGAGGCTCTTGCCGAGCTGGCCCGCATGAAGAAAGTGGATCTTGTCGCACAGGCGCTGGACCTGGAAAAGCTGGAGCAGCTTCTCCAGTGGTCCAGCGATCAGATTGCAGCACATCGGGGGATGGCAGGCTACTGGCCGAAGATATTGCGCGCCTTCTCTGTAGGACGCTTTCTCCGTCGCTATGAGGATGGGACCCTCTTTTCCTTGCCGGCGCCCAAGGTTGAAACAGCTTCTCTTCGGCAACAATTACCGGAGTCGGCATTAAGAAGTGGTTCATAAGGCAGTGACGGCGAACGATCATGAGGAAGAGGAACATGAAAGGAAACTTGCCTCTTATTGAAGATACTATGAATGACCTGGCTTAGGTCATTGAAAGAGATTCCCTCCAAATGGAGGCGGCGCACCGGCGAAGAACGCTTGTTTCTGATTGAAGCAGTTCTGTTGCTCGGCATGGCCCGTCTAATGACCCTCATACTGCCGTTCAAGTATATTGCCTGTTCCCTGGGGCGGCGCATGGCAGAATCAGATCCGCGGATTAATACTCCTCAATTGCGTGATGCCGGGCTGGTCGGGCAGGCAGTTGTGTCGGCCTCGCGATACACGCTGTGGAGAAGTGTTTGTCTCCCCCAGGCTATTGCGGCGCACTGGATGCTCAGGCGTCGTGGAATTCCAAGTACGCTCTATCTAGGCGTGGCGAAGGATGATGCGAATTCGCGAAAGATTATCGCTCACGCCTGGGTCCGCTGTGGAAATGTCATTCTCACCGGTGCGGAAGGACACGGTCGATTCACGGTAGTGGCGACTTTCTCATGAGCGGGGATGACGTGGAGTCTCGCGGCGATTCGCGGAGCCAGGTTCCCGGGCCTACCTGCAAGCCATAATTTGCTTGACATTGTTTCCCGGTTCCCATAACAATTCACGCACCGGGAGAGATCCACCTTGATCCAATACAATCCATGCTCTGAGTGCCTCTATGTGCGAGAGCGCTCCGAATCCCGGTGTATCTAATCTCTATCCGACTCAATTAGTATCGTTAGGTTTAAGCTGTGTTCGTTGTTTCGCCCTTGCGGAGGCAGGCGGCGCCGAAATGCCTTAAGTTCGTATTTCTAAGGCCATATACTTCGACACGGTATGACGCCGAAGAGACATTGTCTCTGACGTATCCTATTTCGCTATGGGACAGTCAGGGTAAAAGGCCTACCTCCATATCTGCGACCATAAGCGGTAATCGATAAACTAAGGAGGTCATCATGTCAAAGTTTGCCAGACCGTGGTTTGCTGACTACAGAGTTATGGGTATCCCTCCATCCCTCAAACCTTACCCCTCGAAGCCCACGCATGTCCTGCTGGACAATGCCGCCAAGAATCATCCCGCGATGGGGTATGTCCAGTTGGGCTGCATCATGCGCTATCCCGAGGCCAAGGATAAGGCGGACCGACTGGCCAACGCTCTTTGCAAAATGGGGGTGAGGAAAGGAGACAGGGTGGCCACGCTCCTGCCGAGTTCGATTCAGTATTGCCTGGCGGACGGCGGTATTTCCAAGGCCGGCGGAGTGCAGGTTCCTTGCAGCTTCCTGGAGCCTCCGGAATATCTGGAGCACAAGTTCAAGGAGTCCACACCTAAAGTAGTCATCTGCCTGGATGAGTACCGGGAAGGGCTGACGGATTTGTGTCAGAAAGCGGGTGTTCAGCATATGATCTTGACTAAGCTGAACGATTACTCGAAGGAGAAACCCACGCACGAGCCCTTGCCGGCAGGGTTCTACTGGCTCACCGATATATTCGCCCAGTATCCTGCGGAACCTCCGCAGATCGAATTCGACCCCGCCAACGATCTGGAGACCCTGCTCTTCACGGGAGGGACTACGGGGCTGCCCAAGGGCGTCATGCTCACCCACGCGAATCTGATCGCCAACTCCATGCAGATGACCTGGATGATGGGGATCATGAACCGTGTCCTGCGGGGGAATATATCGGTACTGCTCGCGATGCCCTTCTTTCATGCCATGGGGCATATGGTCATGCATACCGTCACCGATTGGGGATTGATGCAACTGCTCCTTCCGGATGCCCGCGACAGCAAGGCGATGGCAGAACTGATACGGGAGCACCATCCGGTCCTCGCCGTCGGGGTGCCCATGCAATTCATGAAGATGCTCGATGAGGATGTCGGTGGAGCGGGAATCATCGCCATGTCCGGCTCTTCCGCGGTGCCGCCAGAAGTTCAGGAGCAATTTGAGAAGAAGGTCCAGGGCCAGTTGTTGGAGGCATACGGCCTTTCCGAGATGACCACGGGGTCGCATTTCAACGGTTCGGTGATCATGCGTCTTTTCGGCGGGCGCAAGGGAACGTCGATTGGTTCTCGGTTCTTTTCATTTCCAGGGACGATTTGGCTGAACATGAGGCTCCTGCGTTTGCTCGGCTACCAGAGAGTAGGAAAACTCTTCGCCCTTCTCTTCCGGACGCTTTCCAATTTCTCCGCGAAGCACGAAAGCCTGCGCAAAACCGAGAAGCGCGCCACCATCGGCATGCCCGTTCCGGACACCGAAGTAAAGATCATGAACATCGACACCGGTGCCGAGATACCGCTGGACAGAATGATCAGCGAAGGTCTCGAGGGAGAGCTCTGCGTGAACGGGCCGCAACGCATGCTGGGTTATTGGCCGGACAAGGGAAAGGGATTCGACGAGGATGGGTTCATTCATACCGGCGATGTGGTGCGCATCGACGAGAGGGGCTACTTCAGTGTTGTGGACCGCACGAAGGATATGATCATCGTCTCCGGCTTCAAGGTCTATTCCCGCGAGTTGGATGATGTCCTCATCGGGCATCCCGCTGTGACCATCGCCGCTACCGTCGGGGTTCCTGATCCCGAACGCCCGGGCAGCGAGCGGGTACGCGTCTTCATCGAGCCGACGCCGGAGTACCGGGGAAAGATTACGGAGCAGGAAATCATCGACTATCTCTCGACAAGAATTGCCAAGTATGCCATCCCCAGGCAGGTGACCTTCCTGGACGAGATGCCGCTCACGGAAGTTCAGAAGGTCAATAAGAAGTTTCTGCGCGAGATGTGTCAGGCGGAGATCGAGACCGCGGGCGCGGTAACCGCATCAGCCTGACCTGTAATGTACGAATCGGATGTTTGAATAAGAAAAGGGGTTAGTCGCGAAAGACTAACCCCTTTATATTTTATGGCTGGGAGACGTGGATTCGAACCACGATTCACGGAGTCAGAGTCCGTTGTCCTGCCGTTGAACGATCTCCCAATGGGACCGGCTGGTCTTATATATCCTTCGTTTTTCCCTGTCAACTAGTTTAATGGATCGCAGCTCCTCGCACATCTAGAGTTTGAAGCCCGAGAGGACGAAGGCGATATCTTCCGCTTCCTTCCGCAGTTCGTCGATTATCGGTCCCGTCTTTTCACGCTGCGCCGGGTCGTCGAGACAGGAGGCGAGCCTCTCCAGAGCTCCGGCCAGGTCTTGCTGCCGTACGGAGATGTCCCGGATCTTCCCCGAGAGACCGTCCATCATCTCGTTGATCTGTGTGCCCTCCCTCTTCAAGTAGTCTTTGTCGCGCACGTTGACGCGCCTGGTAAAATCGCCTCTGGCCAGTGCCTTGAAGGTCTTTGTGAAATTGATCAGCGGCCCGAATACCCTGTGCGTCACCACGATCATGTGCAGGGCAAAAAGCAGGAAAAGGCCGACAATTCCCGGTAACAGCCGGTTCAAGATGAAGAGCAGATTCTGGGCGGCCGTGTACTGGGCGTCGAGATCTTTGACGGCGATCATATCGTAGACCAGCGGCGCCAGGCATATCGAGACGGTGACGATGACCGCTATCACCATGTAGGTGAGGCAGTAAGAGATGATCAAAAGTTGGTGGTTCCAATCGATCAGGTAATTTGAAAGCTTCCGGCTGGGCTTGATTTCCATATCTATTTTTTCCTTTCGGACATTGAGTGGGTGGAAAAATCATAGACGTATACGACGGACGCCTTGCTGTGCGTCGCTTCAGCCTTGTACGGAGGCGAAGCCGAAGGGTGGCATGGATCACCTGAGACGATCTCGATTCGCACACCCGCAGAGATCCGGGTTTTGAGATCCGGCGAGACCAAGGGACCGGTGGAATTTGCCCCACCCTCGATGTAATCGCCCACACCGCCGAGGTAGCAATTATGGTCAACCAGGTAGCCACTTTCACTGCTGACGAAGTTCCGCAGATCGTACTCAGCGGTAACGTTGAAGGCCCTGGTGATCAGGAACTGGAATCCCGAGATGGCGATGAGAATGAGGATCGAAATGAGCAGGACGACGATCACAAGCTCGATCAGGGTGAAGGCGCGTAGACTGTTCAGGCGAGGGTTGGTGCTTTCTTCTGCCACATGCATGATGACATCCTTTGTGATCCGCACCGGACGCGGTTGTGGAAAGATTAACGAACACTCAGCAGATCGCCGCTCAAAAAAGTTGCCGTATTATCGCCCGATAGGGAAGAAAAATCAATCTCTTAAAAGTGTTTCCCCCTCTGAGATCAACTGCGGCCGCAGCACCGCTTGAACTTCCGGCCGCTGCCGCAGGGACAGAGATCGTTTCGCCCCGGAGGCGCCGGGGCCACAGGAGCGGAAAGCTCATCCTGCTTCCGTCGCTCGGCAACCAGCGCGCGGAGGCTTCCGTCGGCGTGAGAGAAAAAGGTCCTATAGGCTCCGCAAAAGTGGTTGTCTCCCTTATCGCTCTGGTCGCGGATACGGTCCTTCACGCATCCGCCGCGGCAGACACCCCGCCATTTGCAGGAGCGGCAGGCGTCGGGAAGCTTTGCCTTCGCCCTTCCAAATTTGTTCTGTGTGGGACCGTTGAGAAGCTCTTCCAGGTCGTCGTTTGCGATATTCCCGAGCCGCCAGGCGGGCGCAACGAAAAAATCGCAGGCGTAGATATCGCCATTGTGTTCTGCAACCAGATAGAGTCCGCATTCCTCATGGAGCGTGCATTCGGGAAGAGGAAGCCCCGCGTAACGGAAAAGGAGGGATTCGAAGAAGCGCACGGAAGTCGTGGGAAGACCTTCCCGGAAATCGGCCCGCCAGAGATCGAAGATCCGACAGAGGAAATGGCCGTACGCATCAGATGAAGCGGAGAAGGGTGCAGCCTTCTTAGGATCATCTGGATCCGACTCCACGCAAGGGATGAACTGCATGTAACTGAGTCCCGACTCCTTGAGGAAGCTGTAGATCTCATCGGGATAGGATGCGGAGTAGTCGTTCACCACGGTGAGGGCATTCACGGCGCAGCCGGCATCGAGCAGGAGTTTCGCTTTATCGGTAACGCAACGCCACG
>JAQULV010000028.1 GCA_028718405.1 Smithellaceae bacterium | reverse complement strand
AAAGAGGAGGGGCCACCGGTCTCGGAAATGATGAAGGTCCGGGCTACCGCTGTCGCTTCCGCTTCTGAGATCATGGAGCGGGCGCTTGCGAAAGCGAAGCTGCGCCTGTCCGACATCGACCGCTGTTGCAGCACAGGCTACGGACGCTTCGAGATACCCTTCGCCCAACTCAACGTGAGCGAGATATCCTGCCACGGGAAAGGTGCCTTTTTCGCCTCCAACTCCATCCGGACGATCATCGATATCGGGGGACAGGACTGCAAGGTGATCTCCGTCGATGAGCGGGGCCGCGTCGTCGATTTCGTCATGAACGACAAATGCGCTGCCGGAACCGGCCGGTCGCTCGAGATCCTGGCGAGAACGTTGGGGGTCGACCTTCAAGAGTTGGGGGCACTGGCCATGGCCTCGAAGAGCCCCATCAATATTACCAACAAATGCAGCATCTTCATGGAACTGGAGGTGCTCAATCACCTCTATACGAGAAAGAAGCGCAAGCACATTGCCTGCGGGATCGCTGATGCCATTGCCAAACGTGTCGCTTCCCTGGCCAAAGCCATGGATGTGCGGAATGACGTCTGCATTACCGGAGGTGTGGCAAAGAACGCCGCCGTGGTGCGACAGCTCTCATATCAGATGAACTGCCGTTTCCGAACCCTGTCGTTGGACCCGCAGATCGTGGGTGCTCTGGGCGCCGCCCTCTTCGCCCGGGAGGAGTCGTCATGATCACCGCCGGCGTTGATGTGGGTACACGTTTCATCAAGGTCTGCATTACCGACGGCGAGACCCTGCAGGGCTCAGCCTGCGCCGAGATGGGACCGCGCTTTGATAGCCTCATCAGCTCTCTCCTGAAAGAAGCGCGCCTTCAGGCCCAGGTGGGGCGCTGGGGTATAGATAAAATTATCGCGACCGGTTACGGAGGCCACCTCTTCTCCAAGGCCGCTTATACCCTCTCCGAGTCGACCTGCGCTGCTCGTGCCGCTTTTACCTTAAATAAGGATGTACGAAGCGTCATCGATATGGGCGGGCTCTTTATCAGTGTGACGACGATGGACGAAAACGGATTCGTTGAGGCCCATCACCTCAACGAGCGCTGCGCAGCCGGGAGCGGAAAGTTTCTGGAGATGGTCGCCGAGGCGGTGGAGGTTTCCTTCCGGGAGATATCTCCTTTGGCGGACCGATCCTTAGAACCGTACCGTTTCTCCAACAACTGTGCCGTCTTTGCGGAAAGCGAAATTATTACCCAGGTGAACGCGGGGCGAAACGCAGGTGATATCCTGGCCGGCGTGGTCCGCTCCGTCGCCGCCAAGGCGGCGGCGCTCCTGAATTCCGCGGGGGCCGCTGACGAAGTTGCCCTTGTGGGCGGCCTCGCCAAGGTTCCCCTGCTGGGGCGCGTTTTGGCTGAATCCACCGGCAGGAAGTTTGCCCTTCTTCCTTTGGATGCCCAACTCGTCGCCGCCTTCGGAGCGGCGCTCATCGCCCAGGGAAAGATGACGCGGAGGCGCGCCCGTGTGAGATCCCGGGAGGTGGCGTCTTGACCGAGTTCACGGACTGCCTCGCTTTGATCACCCAGGTGAAAACAATCATCGGGGACCCCCGGTGGAGCTTTACGTTGCATGGCCCCGACGGGGGCGCGGAGGCGCATCGCATAGGTTATCGCGCCCGAACGGATGGAAGGCGAATAGCCTCGATAGTGACGGCGGCCGATACCGCGCTGGAGCTGGGTTCACCGAAGCACCAGACGGTAAGCACCCTGCTTTGGACTCGACATTCCGGTGTCGTAACGGACCTCATTGCCACGGCGGGGAGGGACTTCCCTGACCTCAGGGAGACGCCCGTCGGCTTCGCCCAGATCGTGATGGTGGAATTGGATGACACCTTCGATCCGACGGGGCCCAATTTCCAGGCATTGCTCAATCTGACCAACCGGATCCCCGGTTACATGACACGCAGCATCCCGGGAAAGATATGAGTGAGGTTACACAAGGAACTGATGGCTAAGGGCTTCACTATGGCAAGCCTCGGGCAGTGCCTGGTTGAGACTTTCCATGAGGCAGTGCCCGGAATTAGATCTGTGGCAATACTAGTCGCAGCGGACCGCCCCGACCTCGTGAAAGACCTTCTCTCTATTCACAACCGGGCACGGGTCATTTACGGGGAGAATAAGAAACTGGCCCTCGAAGCTGACGGCACCATCAGTTGCGAAGATCTCAATTGTGAAAGCTGCTCAGAGAAGGAGGCCTGCGATACGATTCGCGATGTAATCGTCAGAAGGAGAAACAATTAATGAACGAACCAACGATCATCGCTTTTCTCGGCAAGGGAGGCGTAGGAAAGACCGTCCTGTCAGCCTTGGCGGGAAAGATCCTCGCCGCCCAGGGCAAGAGGATCCTTTACGTAGATGCCGACCCGGCCATGGGGCTCACGGCAGCGCTGGAACTCGACGACATCAAGACGATCGGCGCTGTCCGCGAGGAGATCATCCGTCGCGCCAAAACCTCCGGATCGGCTGCAGAAAAGCAGGATCTGGCCGATAACGTGGATTATCTTCTCCTGGAGGCCCTCTACGAATGCGCCGAGTTCGGCATGGTGGCTATGGGTCAAACGGGGACCCAGGGCTGCTACTGCCCCGTCAACAACCTTCTGCGCAGTACGATCTCCCGGATCGCCTCGCAATACGAGGCTGTGATCATCGACGCCGAGGCGGGCATCGAGCAGGTAAACCGTCAAGTTGTGGAAGCGGTCCACTATCCCGTCATCGTTACCGACAACTCCAAGCGGGGGGCGCAGACGGCCGTAATGATCGCGGGACTTCTCACGAAGGTCCCTAAGCTGTCGCCTAAAAAGGTGGGCGTGGTCTTCAACCGCGTTGCTTCCGCTGATGCGGACCTGGAACGATTCATCTGCGCCGAGGGGATTGAGTACTACGGCAGCATCAAAGCCGATCGTGAGGTGGCCGACCTGGATCGCCGGGGGTTGTCGCTCGCCGGTATCGATCCCGACGCCGGGGCTTGTCGCGAAATGGCCGAGATCCTCACACGGATCGGAATCGTCTGAAGGCAAGGCAAATGGGGTGTGCTGCGGCATGCCTTAAATATAAGTAACTGGAGTGGTTAGCATGAGAGATGTTTACGTAGTTGCGGCCCATACCATCAAGTTCGGAAAATACCTGGAGAAGACGATTTCCGAACTTTGCGCAATGACGGTCCTGCCCTGCCTGGGGGAGGCCCGTTTGGACAAGAAGGATATCCAGGCGCTGTGGTTCTCAAACTCGGCCTGGGGCGAATACAAGAGGCAGGTCTGCATCCGCGGTCAGGTGGCCCTGCGGCCTTTGGGGATCGACGCGATTCCCATCACGAACCTCGAAAACGCGTGCGCCGGCGGTTCCACCGCCTTCCACCACGCGTGGCTGGGCATCGCCAGCGGCATGTACGATATCACGATGGCGCTGGGTGCGGAGAAGATCTACGACCGCAATCAATCGCTCGTCTTCTCGGGATTTCTGACGGGGCTGGACGTAGGGAATTTCGGCAAGACGCTGGAGTCCCTAAGCGACGTGGCCCTGAGCGAAGACGAGAAGAAGGCCATGGCGGCCCACATCGAGAAATACAAAGGTCTCGCTAAGAAATCATCGGGAGCGAAGAAGAAGTCTCTCAAAGACAAATTCATGGCCCAAAGAGACGCCCTGGTTGTCGCCATCAGGATCGGTGAAACCATGGGCTACGACATGTTGAAGAAGCTGCGCCGGCTCGGCGCCGGCGACCATTCGCCTTTCATGGATGTCTACGGATACGAGGCGCGCCAGCACATGAAGAAGTTCGGCAGCACGATCGACCAGCTGGCCATCGTCGCCTCGAAGAACCACTTTCATTCCTCGCTCAATCCCAATGCCCAGTATCGTTTCCTCGTCTCTCCCGAAGAAGTTCTGGCCGATCGCCTCGTCACGTGGCCGCTTACCCGCTCCATGTGCGCACCGGTGGGCGACGGCGCCGCTTCGGCCATCCTCTGCGACGAGGCCACAGTAAAAAGACTCGGCCTTGCCTCGCAGGCGGTGAAGGTCCGGGCCTCTATCCTGGGCTCCGGCATGGCGAGAGACCGCGACGGTATAGACATCGGGCAGCGTCTCAGCCGTCTCGCTTACGAAAAGGCGGGCTTGGGCCCGACAGATATAAACTTCGCAGAGGTTCACGACGCCACCGCCTATGGCGAGTTGCACCAGTGCGAGTCTCTTGGCTTCTGCAGACTAGGTGAAGGAGGCAGATATGCCGAGACAGGCGCCACCAAACTCGGAGGCAAGCAGCCCGTCAATCCCAGTGGCGGATTGGAATCGCGCGGCCATCCCATCGGCGCCTCAGGTCTCGCCCAGATTCACGAGCTGGTTAACCAGCTTCGGGGCGCAGCCGGGGCCAGGCAGGTGGAGAGGGCCAGGATCGGACTGGCCGAAAACGGCGGCGGCGCCCTCGGCGTAGAGGAAGCGGCGATGTGCATCCACATCCTGGAAGCACCGTCGCTTACATAGCATATACAAAGGAGCGATACGTGAACAGGAACCTGAGAAAACTGGAGTTGGGCAAGGACATACTGAAGTCCCTTTTGTATTTTTCGGCAAACGAATTGAAGCGGGGTACCTTCTTCAAGAACATCCCCGGCGTTCCCAAAACGGAGATCATCGAGGAGATGTCCTGGGGGGAGCTGCTGGAAGAGAAGGCTGCCCGCTACAAGGACCGGGTCTTCCTCATGTTCGAGGATAAGACCTTCACCTACCGTCAGATGAATGAGAATGCCAACCGAGTGGGGAATTACTTCCTTTCCCTGGGCGCCGGGCTGGGAACGGGGGTCGCCATCCTTATGGATAACTCGCCCCGTTTCCTCGATATCTTCATGGGCATTCAGAAGATCGGCATGTACGCGGTTCCCGTCAATACGTCGCTCAAGGGTGAGAGCCTCCTTTATATCCTCAACCACTGCGACGCAAGGTACCTCGTCGTCGACGACACCCATCTTGAGACCCTGGGCAAGATCGCCGACCGTTTGGAGAACATCGAGGCGGTCATCGTGAACCCCGCCGGGGCCAGCCGACCAACGTACCCGGCCGGCTATCGCGTGCTCGACGAGGCCTACGAGATGCCATCTGTCAATCCCGGTGTCGGCTACCGCAAGGACGACATCTGCTTTATCACCTACACCTCGGGAACCACGGGACTTCCCAAGGGCGTCGTGTACCGCTACCGAAAATCGTCGGTAAAGCTCCTGTCGCTCGTCGCCCAGATGCTCTACCGAAAGAGCGACATCCTCTACACGGGCATGCCCCTTTTCCACGGTAACGCCCTCTTCGTGACTGTCACCAGCGCCCTGCACGTCGGGGGCAAGGTGGCCTTAGTGCGCAAGTTCTCGGCGAGCCGTTTCTGGGACGACATCCGCAAGTACAACGCGACCACTTTCAACACTATCGGCGCCATGATCCCGATCCTCATGAAACAGCCGGAAAAACCCACGGACCGGCAGCATAAGGTTCGCTTTATCATCTCGGCGGCGTGCCCCGCCGATCTCTGGGAGAAATTCGAGAAGCGTTTCGGCCTCACGATCTATGAAACCTACGGTGCCGTGGACGGCGGCGGCAAGACGATCCTGAATCTGGGCACCGCGCCGATCGGCTCCATCGGCAAGCCTCCCATGAAGGTGAGGTACCGTCTCGTCGATGCGAATTTGAACGACGTCCCCGAAGGGGATCCGGGAGAGCTCGTCTTCCCCACCTCCAAGAAGAAGAGCACCTCATCGGTGGAATACTACAAGAACGAAAAGGCGTCGTCGGAAAAGATGAGCGGCGGTTACATCTTCACCGGCGATCTCGTGCGCCGCGACAAGGAGGGGTTCCTCTATTTCATCGGCCGCAACACGGAATCGATGCGGATCAAAGGCGAGAACGTCTCGGCCTTCGAGGTCGAGCAAGCGATCCAGAAACATCCCGACGTCCTGGAGGCCGCCGTCTACGCCGTCCCCTCGGAGCTGGCCGAAGACGACATCATGACCTCGATCACGACCGTGGAAGGCAGGACCCTTAAGGAAGCGGAACTCATCTCCTTCCTGAAGGAGAACCTCCCCAAGTTCGCTGTCCCCCGCTACGTGAAGATCGTCCCGGAACTCCCCAAGACGGAGACGCACCGGGTGAAGAAGAAGGAACTGGAGGCGCTGAAGGTAGTGCCGGGAACATGGGATGAGAGCGCGAAGGCCCATGTCTGAATATATGAAAGCAATTTTTCCCCAAAGGAGGGTAGACAATGAATAAAATCCGCGTGGATCTCTGGCAGAAGATGTTTTTTCTCGGTTCTCTCTGGAACCTGTGCATCGGTATAACCAGTATTCTGTTCACCAATTTTATCCTCGCGATGTTGTTCAAAGCACCGATGATGGACAATATCATGGCCTTTATTAACGGTACTTTGCCGGCGGTGGACAATCTCCAGACCTTGATATTTTTCAGGTTCTTCATGGCGGCCGTTATCATCTTCGGCATCGGCTACTACTGGGTCTCGCGCGATCTGCTGGCCAACCGAGCTGTCGTCTGGCTGGGTCTGGTCTCCAAGCTCATCATCTTCTTTACCTTTGTCTATTATTTCGCATTGGGACAGGCAGCCTGGTTTTCCGTCTTAGTTTGCTCGGGCGATTTCATTTTCTCGATCCTGTTCATCCTCTTCCTGTACCAGACGAAGGATGGGATTTACTGAACCTTTAGCGAAATAAGAAAAGCGGAGGCACAAAATGGCAAAAAAACCTACAGACGGTCTCTCTCCTCTCTATACCTATCAAGAGGGGATGGAGTGGAATCCCGTGGAGAAGGTAATCATGGAGCGCCGCTCCATCCGCGCCTTCAAGAAGGAGCCCGTTCCCAATTCGCTGATCAGGAGAGTGCTGGAGGCGGGCAGGTTCGCGCCGTCGGCGGGAAATGCCCAGCCCTGGAAATTCATCGTCGTGAAGGACCAGGAGCTGATCGCCGAGATGGACCGGGCTACGGCCAAGCTTACCAAGTTCATGATGTGGTTCGTCGATTACAACCGCGGCCCCATTCGTCGACTGCTCCTCGCCCCCTTTACGAGATTCATGACGCGCTTCATGCCCAACAAACTGCATCCCATCCCCTTCAACCTGCTCCAGCAGATCTCGGCCGACAAGGCCTCGTCGTTCTACAACCCTCCCGTGATGATCCTCCTTCTGATCGATAAGAGGGGCGTGGGCGTTCCGGCGCTGGATGCCGGCATCTGCGGCCAGAACATGGTGCTGGCCGCCCACAGCCTGGGCCTGGGCACCTGCTGGGTAGGGATGATGACGGTTCTCATGATGAATCCCCTCTGGAGAAGAAAACTCGGCATCAAATCTCCCTATGAGCTCACCGATTGTATCCTGATGGGATGGCCCAAGGGAGATTACGACGGTGAGGTTCCCAGAGAGGTGCAAACGGTGGAGTGGATCGAAGCGGGCGGTGTAAGAAGAGTAGAAAGGCAGGGGGTGTGAGATGATCGATCTATCTTTCGGAAAAAACGGGAAGATACCCAACTACTTTAAATCGAGCGATATGGCCATGGGCATCGTCGTCTTCGATCCCGGAAAGTGCAGCGCCTGCGGCGTCTGCGTCGCGATCTGCCCCGCCCAGGGACTAAAGTTCACAAAGAGAGAGGATGCCCTCAAGAAGCGGCTGCCTGCACTCATGGAATCGGCGCCGGGGGTTACACTGTGCATGGGTTGCGGCGATTGCGCGGCGGCCTGCCCCGGACAGGCGATCTCTGTAAAAAGGGGGTTCAACGCCGGCTTATTCTTCCGCCGGCTCGCACAGGAACCCACCGTGAGCCTGCCGAAGAAATATTGATGGCTCAGGAAGGGGGACACATTGAAGAGACATCCGAAACCTTTTGAATACCTAAAATGGAGCGCGAACTTCCTCACGCTGGGCTACTACCTGACGGCGCTTCCCCGTTTCAGCTACTGGGGCATGAAACTCTCCCGGCCCCTCTACGAAGCGAAAGAAAATTATCTGAACCACATGCTGCGCTGGTCGCTGCTCACCTTGGGTGCGGGGGTCCTGCCACCGGAGGAGATCACCGCGTACCGCATGGGACTTAGGGCCTTCATCGACAACATGAAAAACGCCATAGCGGCCGAGAAGACAGGCAAGCCCGTCGTCTGGGTGGAGTGGATCCTCTCCTCGGAAATCGTCGGGGCCTTCGACGCGTTGCCCTTCAACCCCGAGACCTTAAACGTCTTCGGCAACATGTCGGGACGCGATGTGCCGCCGATGCTGATGGAAGAGGCGGAAAGCGCCGGCTTCGCCACGGAGTACTGCTCGGCCATCAAACTGACGGCCGGGGCCTACATACTGGGGCAGAGTCCGCAGCCGACGGCGATCCTTGCCGGCTCTCATCCCTGCGACACGAACGTCTCCGCCTACCAGGGGATTGCACACCTCACCGGTGCTCCCGTCTTCTATTTCGACGCCCCCTACTGGCGCGACGAGGAGTCCTTTAACTACTACGAAAAAAACATGTGGGACATGATCGCCTTCCTGGAGAAGAACCTCCACCGCAAGATCGACTGGGACAAGCTGAAGGAGATCGTCGACAACGAAAACAAATTCAATTTCTACCTCCACGAGATCTGCGAGATGATGCGGGCCACCCCTTCGCCGGGCTCGATGATCTCGCTCCTATACGCCTGGGTTGTGCGGGAACTCGCCGTCGGCGATCCACGCGGCACGGACATGGCCAGGATCATGTATGAGACCGTCAAAGGCCGTTACGAAAAAGGCCAGGGGGTTGTGAAGAAGGAAAACATCCGGGTTCTCTGGTGGAACCCGCCGATTGCCTTCTTCACCTACGTCTTCAAGTGGATGGAACACGAGTTCGGAGCGGTGGTTGTCAAGGACTTCATCGGCGACGTCCAGGTGCCGCAGGTAGACACCACCTCCGAGGAAACCATGATCCACGACCTCGCCAGGAATCATCTGTTTCTTGCCATGGCCAGGCAATGCCACGGTCCGGCGGAGTTCATCACGCAGGAACTCGAGAAAGCGATCGACGAGTACCAACCGGACTGCGTGATCTTCGCGGGACACGCCGGCTGTAAACACGGCTGGGGCGCCATCGGCATCATCAAGGACGTGCTCAAGAGGCGCGGCATGCCGTGTCTGTTCATGAATATGGACATCATGGATCAGCGGCACGCCACGGAAGAAGACATCAGACGCTGGATAACGGAATTCTTCAGGAGCAACGGATTCGTATGAAAACAATACTCGATACGACACGGGAATTAGCGGCCTGTACCTATAACGACTATCTGGCCGAGGCGGAAAAGCAAGGACGGGGCGTTCT
>JAQULV010000027.1 GCA_028718405.1 Smithellaceae bacterium | reverse complement strand
ATCTCCGGCAAGGACTCGGCCATCGACATCGACCACCAGTGCCACGAGGTTCCCGGGCTTTTTATCGTCGACGGCAGTGCCGTGCGGACCAGCCTCGGCGTGAACCCCCAGGTAACAATCATGGCCATGTCCACCCGGGCCGCTGACCGGATCGAACAGATTCTCACACAGGAGTAAATTCATGAAAGATTCCTGGAGTCTCAAGAAGGTGTTCGCCACGGGAGCAACACCCACGCCCGCGGAGATGCGCGGTCACTTCGCCGTACGCCTCGTAACGGGGCTCCTGCCCGAGGTCCGCTTTTTCGGCCATCGGAAGTTTTTTCCCGAGAGCGTGGAGTATTCCGGAGGTGGTTACAACGAATTCCTGGGATCGCTGCGGGTGGGTGATTTCCGTATCGAAGTGGGACCTTCCGTTCTGGGCGACGGCGAGAATATTCTACGCATCAACTACAACCGCCCCGGCAACCCCTTTTGGCTTCGCCCTCTCAACGACGAACTGAAGAGGATCAGGGAGGGGTATTACCTGGGCCGCGGTGTCTATGCGTTAGGCGGGCGGGCTTTTAAGGTCATGTATTTTTCCCTGGAGAGACTTGCCGAATGATCCCGGGGCTTGACAGCCGCCATCGAATATCGGCTCGTTGTCGAATGTTTGTTGACTAAATCTTCTCTTTCCGCTATGTGTCCCCCACACGAATCATCAGCCGATCTTGAAGCATCCCAGGGGCATTCCTCCGACGCATTTGTGATTCCTGTGTCTTGGGGGAATGAGGGGTCTCATCGTTCGGCAGGGGGGGTATATGAAGAATCTGTTGCGTTTCTTTCTGGCGACGTTCGTCGCCTGTCTGTTCTTATCCGGCTGTGCCGATAAAGAATATACCACGGTCGTCGATCCCACTACTCCTGGCCCGGAGACTTCCGCCGACGCCATCAAGGTTGGGGTCGGCAAGGCGGACGTCACGGGGCCTTCCGCAATACTCGCCTTCATGGGAATGTCCGATCCCACGCAGCAAGGAAAAGGGATCGGCATGCGCCAGTTCGCCCGAGCCTTTGTCTTCGTCCAGGGCAAGACCAAGATCGCCTATGTCACCTGCGATATCGGGATGATCTTCCAGGGAGTTAAGCAGGCCGTGATCGAAAGACTCCAGAGTGAGGTCGACTCCGGTTGGTCGGAGGAGAACGTCTGGCTCCAGGGGACGCACACCCACGCGGGGCCGGCCGGATCGTCCCACTACTGGAAATACAATCTGGCACCCATCGGTTTCAGCCAGGAATGCTTCGACGCCCAGGTGAACGGGATCGTCGCGGCCATCAAGGACGCCATCGCCGATGCCCAGCAGGATAGCGGTGAAGAGCTCAGTTTGACCACGGGCGACCTCTATCAGTGCGGCTGGAACCGCTCACCTCGCTCCTACGAAAACAATCCGGTTTTGGAAAAGGCCCACTACGGTGAAGATCTCGCCGGTGTTGACCAGGAGGGAGGTTTTGAGTCCTCTGAAGAGACCTCTGACTTCGGCAAGTATGTGGACGGGATCAACGAACACGTGCACCTGAACGACGGCCAGGTCCGCGGCACGGGCTACGTGAACGGGAAGAGATGGAACAACACGAACAAGAAGATGACCCTTCTTCGGATCGGCGACAAGGCGATGGTGAACTGGTATGCCCTGCACCCGACGTCGCTTGGTTCCTACTGGCGCTATATCTCCGGCGACAACAAGGGCTACGCCGAACTGCTTTGGGAGCGGAAATTCCCCGGGATGGTGGGGGCCTTTGCCCAGGCTAACTGCGGCGACGTTTCGGGCAACATCAAGTTCGGGATGCCCGCCAAGAGCGACGTCAACGCCGACTGGCCGCACTGCAAGGAGATGGGGCAAAGACAATTCGACAAGGCGCTGGAGCTGTACACGCACGGCAAGAAGGAAAAGCTCGGCCGCGTCATCGACTACCGCCATCGCTATATAGATTTTTCCAGGGTTGTGAGCGACAGCCCGCAGAAATACTACAACCGGATAAGCGACGACCCCAATACGCCTTGGCACACCGTGGCCGCGGCGACGGGCATCTCGACCCTGGGCGCGAGCTCCGAGGACTCCAACACGCCGCTTATTATCTTCAGGGAAGGGACGACAACAGACAATATCTTCACCCATATGGCGGGCATGGATTCCCTGGGAAGTTACGGAATCGGTCCCCTTATCGATCTCATGTCGGTTCTGGAACTCACATCTTCTCTGGAGACCATCTACCCCGGGGTGCTCTCCTTCCTACCCGCCGCTCTCGATCCCGCATACCTGGCGGGCCAGGACCCCAAGCCCATTATCCTTCCCGACGGCCTGGGGGTCTTCCCTTACACGGATACCAAGACGGGCGAGACATCGCTTTCCCCCTTCAGCCCTGAGGTCCTGCCGCTCCAGTTGATCCGGATGGGAGAGCTGATCATTGTGGCGATTCCCTTCGAGACGACCACCATGGCCGGCCGGCGAATTGAAAACGTGATCAAGACGGTCTTTAACGGCGACAAGGACGGCGACGGCTACGGCGACGAAGACGGGCCCATCAAGCACGTCGTTGTCGCCCAGTGCAGTAACGCCTATGCCGGTTATCTGGTCACCGCCGAGGAGTACCAGCTTCAGTTCTACGAGGGAGGGTCCTGCCATTTCGGACCCAACGCCCTGAAGGCTGTTCAGCAGGAGATCGGGAAACTCGCCTGGGAGATGAAAACGGGAAGCCATCCGCTGCACGCGGCCGACCCGGTGCCCCGCAACCTCAACGGAACGGCAATTGCCCAGCTCTACCCCGCCGGCGTCCAGACGCCGCCCTACGATCTCGTCCCGCCCGGCCAGAGTTTCGGCGACATCGTTACGGCGCCCCATGAAGAGGTTCTCGACAAAGGAAAGACGACCGATGTCGGGACGACCTATCTCAAACTCCAGATCCTGGGTGCCCTGCCCAACCGGAACCTCATGACGGGCTCAACCTATATTACGGTGACGACGCCCAACGGCAGGACATACAACGACAGCGATCCCGAAACGCGCTTCCAGTGGGGATACGCAAGCGACATGGCCTTCCCCATGACCTCGCTGGGGACGGGCGTCTCCGTGATCACGATCTGGTTCGACACGGCGGGCCAGGCCGCTTCGGGGAACTACGTTTTTACTTACACGGCTCAAGCGAAGACGGCAAGCGGGATGGAGTGGATCAGGAAGAGCTACACCTTCGATCCGTCGGACCCGGAGAAGCAGGTGACGGTGGCGGATCTCCCGTAGTGGAAAGGTCGCAAAAGGGCGGCGTGGGGCCGCCGCTTTTTGTTTGTTTCATTCGATGCAGGCGGAATTTATGACAACGGGAACCAGCGGGACATCGCTGTGCATCCCCATGTTCGTGGTTGGGACGGCGGCGATCTTGTCCACCACGTCCATGCCTTCCACAACCTTAGCGAAGACCGCGTAGCCGAAATCCCTCGTTCCGTGATCGAGGAAGGCATTGTCGGCGAGATTGATGAAGAACTGTGAGGTGGCGCTGTCCACCGCGGACGTCCTGGCCATGGAAAGGGATCCCCGTTCATTTTTCAGACCGTTGGCCGCCTCATTCTTGATGGGCGCCTTGGTAGACTTCTGTTGCATCCTTTCCGTAAACCCTCCCCCCTGGATAACAAAGCCCGGGATCACGCGGTGGAAGATGGTGCCGTTGAAAAAACCATCCTCCACATAGGTCCGGAAGTTTGCACAGGTGGTCGGGGCATCCTTTTCGAAGAGCTCGATGACGATATCGCCCAGCGTTGTCGAGAATCTGATCATATCTGTCTCCCGTTTGTTGGTTTATCTTGCTGGCCGGAATCTAGCGGTTGTCGAGGGAAATTGCAAGGCCAATGAATGGCTGGGGTCACGTCTGATCGAAGTGAAACCTGTTCTCAACAAAGAGCCTCAAACAGGCATCGACCACCGCGGCATCGTAGAGAATGCCCCGATTGGTCGCAATCTCATCCAGGGCCGTGACCAACCCTAAGGAGGGACGATAGGGGCGGTGCGAAGCCATCGCCTCCACAATGTCCGCCACGGCCAGGACCTTGGCTTCCAGGATGATCTCTCCTCCCAGCAGTCCGAAGGGATAGCCGGAGCCGTTGAGCCTTTCGTGGTGCTGCAGGACGGCCAGCGCGACGGGCCACTGGAACGATATGTCTTTGAGGATATCGTAGCCCGCCTGGGGATGGGTTTTGACCATTTCCTGCTCGGGGTGGGAGAGATGGCTCGGCTTGCTCAGTATCTCCGCCGGCACATGGAGTTTCCCGATGTCGTGGATCAGTGCCGCGACCCTGACGCCCTCCACCTGTTCCGTGGGCAGCCCCATTTCCTCGGCGACCGCTTGAGCCAATTTGGCAACGCGCTGCTGATGTCCTGCCGTATAGGGGTCCCGTGTCTCGATCGTGCCTGCCATGGCGGAGACGATGTCCTCCACGGCCTTGCGGAGGCTGCCGAAGCTCTTCTTCAACTGCTCGGCGGTCTGGATGCGTTCGGTGATGTCGCGATCGATGGCCAGGATATGCTTCTGTCCGCCGTATTCAAGGAGTCCGGCCGTGATCTCGACGGGGAAGATCGTGCCGTTCTTGCGCAGGTGAAAGATTTCTTCTTTGATCCATTCTCCCGCCATGATCCGTTCGATCCTGCCCGTTAGCTTATCCCGCTCGTTGGGCGCGTCCAGGTCCCTGATCCGCATCTTCAGGAGTTCGTCGATGGAGTAGCCGTGCATCAGCGCCGCCGCCCGGTTGGCGGCGATGATCCGCCCCGCGGTATTCTTCCTGCCTTTGGTGTCGAGGATGAAGATCGCGTCGCCGGCGTTTTCAAACAGGGCCCGATAGCGCTGTTCGCTTTCGGAGAGCAGTCGCTGGATCTTCTTGATCTCGGTGATGTCTTCGTTGACGACAATGGCGCCGGTGATCCTGCCTGCATCCAGAAGCGGAATCGCGGAATTGAAGATCGTCTTTCGTTTTCCGTCAAAGGTTTCGATATCGACGACCTCGCGCAACGACGTCTCGCCTTTCTTCAAGGCCCGGGCGGCCGCCCATTTTTCCGCGGCTACCCTTCTACCCGTATCGCCCCACCAGCCTTTATACTGGCCGTACTTCTCCAGCCCGATGTACTTCGCCCCGCCCCAGATCTCGCGGCCCGCCCGGTTGCTGTCCATAATGACGCCGTGGTCGTCGGTGATCCAGAGGCCCACCGGGATGACGTTCATTATATTGCGCAGGAGGTTTTCGTTGCGCCGTACCCTCTCCTCAGCCTCCCGCCGCCTGGTGAGATCCTCATAGGTGGCGACGACCCTCCTTTCGACCATTGTCGCGCCGATCCGCGAAGCCGAGATCCGGCAATAGATGTCGTGGCCGTCGCGGTGGCGACAGGGGAATTCCCGGTCCAAGCCGAAGGTGGTTCGGACGGCCAGCTCCTTGTAGACGGAAGAGATCGCCTCGAACTCCTCATCGCTTCTGTACAGGACGCGAACGCTTTGTCCGATGAGCTCGCCGGGCCTCCAGCCAAAGACCTTTTCCGCAGCGTCGTTGGCAAAGATGATCTTCCTGTTTTCGAGACCGATTACGGCGTGCGGGATGGCATGGAGAAGCGAGGATTCGTAGTCCTCCATTTCTCCGAGTCGCCTTTCCGCCTCCTTCTGCTCGCTGATATCAATCATGCATCCCAGCACGGCGCGGCGTCCCTCGTAGGAAATACTGCTGATCGATTCTAAGACCCACACCTCGTGGCCGTCCTTGGCCAGCAGACGATACTCATAAGGGGTGACGCGTCTTCCTTTGAGCATCTGCACGGCCAACTTGTATCCCCGCTCCACATCGTCGGGATGCACGAAGGCCCTGATCGGGGAGCCCTCCATCTCCTCGGCCGAATAACCCAACCGCGATTGGATGTAGGGGTTGGTATACAGTAGTTTGCCGTCCCGGCTGATATAGAAGCCCACCTGGGACTGATTAATCATCGTCCGGTAGAGATCTTCCAGCTGCTTTCTCTCCGTTATATCCAGGACAATCGCCTGATAATGGGTAATCCTTCCCGCGGCATCGCTTCTCGCCCAGACGTGGCCATCCACCCAACGGGTCTCCCCGTTGCGGGTGATGACACGGAAGGACTCGACGAAACCCTCGTGAACGTCTTTTCTTTGAGAATAGGCGCGCATGCCGTCGATGATCTTCTGGCGATCATCGGGATGGGCCAAGCTGATCAGAGAGACGCGTCCCGAGGTCAGATCCTCGGGGGTGTATCCTAGGTTACGCACGTTCTCCGAGACGAAGAGCAGCGGCCAACCTTTCTCCGCCGCCAGGAGCAAAGCAACAGCCGGGGATTCGTTGATCGTGAACTCCAACTCCCTGAGCTTCACCTCGGCCTGCTTTATCTCGGCGATGTCTTTCCAGACTATGAAGAGAAACTTCCGCTTTTCCTTCTCCACGGCACCCAGCAGCACTTCGACGGGAAAGAACTCGTCCTTGCCGCGCCGGAGAATCCATTCGAAACGCAGACGTTCGCCGGAAAGGGCTCTGTCCATCAATTCATTGGCCTTCTCCAGGGAGGGGGAACCGTCGGGCTGAAAGGGAGGGGAGAGATCGGCCGGATGTCGGCCGATGATCTCATCCTTGGTACAGGCCATCATCTGCAGTGCTGCGGTGTTGCACTCGACGAAGTGATAGTCGTTGATAACGAGCATTCCTTCCAGGTGCTGCTCAAAAAGGGTCTGAAAGATTCCCTCTCCGCCGAATATGAGTTCCTTGTCGACCACTCGCTAAGTTAATCCCTTCAATAAGTTGCTGGCCCGAGGGCGCTTTTCTCGCTTTTTCTGCAATATTCCTGCCATGGCTCCTCCCCCGGTCGGTAGACCCTGATCCCGTAGGCGGAAAAAAGCTGTTCGGCGGCCCCCAGTTCGGCAGCGGAGGGCACACGAAAATCCTGTGCTGCCGGGAGGCCTAGCCAGAGACGTTTGTTATTTCCCATGGGGTGATAGGGTACGACCGTCAGATAGGAGATGTTCCGGGCAGCGAGAAATTCCGCCCAGCCTCGGAGGTTTTCAACCGTATCGGTAACTCCCGGTATGAAAGGAAGCCGCGGCCAGACGAGGGCCCCGCCGGCCTCCGCATGGTCGGCGGCGAGGGCGTGCAGATTATCTTTGATCACGGTGTTTCCGCTGCCGCAAAGAAGCATGTGACTCTCCTCGTCGCACAGCTTGATATCGAACAGGATGGTCCGCAACTGCCGCAGAAGAGGCTTAGTTTGTTCGCGATTGAAATGACCGCAGGTTTCGAGGACGACGTCTATTCCCTCCGCACGAAGCTTCTCGGCTAGGCAGGCCGTGAATTCAGGAAACAAAGTCGGTTCGCCGCCCGAGAAGGTGACGCCGCCCCCCGAGGAGGCGAAAAGAGAGAATTCGGGACGCAGCTCGGAAGCGATCTCATCCACCGATTTGGAAAAACCGAAGCGGGTGAGCGCGCCCGACGGACAGTTATCGGTACAGGTGAAGCAGCCTTTGCAAAGGCGGGCGTCTCTTTTTCCCGCGGTTGTGATGGCCTTGGCGGGACATTTTGCCGCACAGGTGCCGCAGTTTATGCACAGATGGGCCTTGAAGGCAATTTCGGCTCTTGCTTTCCAAGACTCGACGTTCTGGCACCAACCGCAGCGCAGGGGACAACCTTTGAAAAACACAATGCTTCTGACGCCGGGGCCGTCGTGGAGGCAGAAGTGTTGGACGGAGAAGATGAGCGGCTCAGCCGATGCCATGGGCCGTCCTTTCAATGATCTCATCCTGTACGTCAGGCTGGAGATCATTGAAGTAGGCGCAGTACCCGGCCACCCTGACCACGATCCCCGGATAAGAGGCGGGGTCCTTCTTCGCGGCCCGGAGTGTCTCGGCATCCAAGACATTTACCTGAACCTGCATCCCTCCCTGAGCGAAATAATTTTTGAAAAGGGCGACCAGGGCCCTACGCCCCGCCTCGCCCTGGACGATCTTCTTGTCGAACTTGAGGTTCAGCGCGTGGCAGTTCGTCCATTTCCTGCTGTCCAGGAAGGCGGCGGAGCGCAGTACCGCCGTCGGTCCCAGACGCTCTGCCCCGTCCACAGGGGCGAGGCCGTTGGACAGGCGCTTGCCCGCCGGACGGCCGTTGGGCAAGGCTCCCGTGATACGGCCGAAGCCGAGATGGTAGGTCATGGAGTAAAACCCCAGCACGTACTGGCCGTCGCGGGAGTTCTTATGGGCCCAGACGGCGTCGGAGAAGGCATCGGCGGCATGTTGCGTCATCCGGTCTGCCGCGGTATCACCGTTTCCGTAACGGGGGAATTTCGTCGCCAGTTCGGCTTGAAGGGCCTCGTGGCCGCGGAAGTTATTTTTCAGGACCTCAACGAACTCGGAGAGGCTCATCCTTTTGTCTTCAAAAACGACCTTATTCAGGGCGTAGAGGGAATCGCCGGCATCGGCCAGGCCCGCCGCCTGAACGGATGTGTAGTCGTATAGTCCCCCTCCCCAGGTGACGTCCTTGCCTTTCGCCATGCAGCCGTCGGTGACGATCGAATTGACCGGCGTGGGCCGCACGGTACGATAGGCCTCCTCCAACCACGTGATCACTTTGACCATGTCGGTCACCCCGTCGCGAACCTGTGCGCGGAAGGCCTCCAGGACGCCGTCGAAGGTCTTCATTTCCGTGACGGGCGGCGTCGCTGCGCCGAACTGCCGTCGGCCTTCGATCCTGGCCTTGCCGTGGAAGCGCCGTCCTTCGTTCAAGGCCAACTCCAGACAGATCGGAAGGTTGAACAGGGCCGCATCGGAGGAGTTGTACGTTCGCCCCTGGCTTGCCATCTCCACGCAGCCGATCACGGCGTAGTCGCGTGCATGCTCCCGGGTCATGCCGGCATACTCAAGCGCCTGGACAACGGCCTCGTCGCCGAAAAACGAAGGCCGGCTCGTACCTAACTGGAGAAGTTCTACGCTCTTGTCCAGGAACCAGGACGGTGTTGCAGGGTGGATGCGGACATGGACGGCCGGCTCCCGAGTGAGGACCTGGGCATAGGCGTTGAGAATGAGCCCTGACAGCTCGTTGGTGACGTCGTTTCCTTGGGCGTCGGTCCCACCCAGCGTAAAGGCCTGGGCGACGCCGTTGCCGCTGAAGAATTGATCGATCCGCTGGGAGTAAAGAGGCATGGTCTCACAGGTCTTGAGACAGAAGCTGGCCGTGATCTCCAGCGCCCGCTCCGGTGCGAGCCTCCCCGCGGCGATATCCGCTCTGTAGAGCGGAAGAAGGATCTGGTCCATTCTTCCGAAGGAAAGACCCTGCTCGAAATCTTCGAGGTTCAGGGCCACGTGCACTAGCCACGT
>JAQULV010000026.1 GCA_028718405.1 Smithellaceae bacterium | reverse complement strand
GGTCGTGATACCCATCGGAACGGTTGTAGAGATCGAGGCTGTCGGTTAAGACCATTCCGCCCTCGCCCGTCGTGATCGTTTTATAGTAGTCGAAACTGAATATCCCCATCTGTCCGAAGGTCCCCAGCTTCTTGCCTTTATAGCTCGCACCGCAACCCTGAGCGTTGTCCTCCAGGACAAGAAGGTTGTGCTTCTTGGCGACCTCGAGGATCTTGTCAATCCGGGCCGCAGCACCGCACATATGGACCGGAATTATGGCTTTCGTCGCGGAAGTGAGTTTTCTCTCAATATCGTTGGGGTCGAGGTTCAGCGTCTCGTCGATATCGGTCATGACAGGGATGGCACCCACTTCCATAACGGCCTCATAGGTCGCGAGAAAGGTGAAGGCGGGCACCATGACTTGATCGCCGGGACCTACGTCCAGGGCGGTCAAGGCAACCTTCAGAGCCGAAGAGCCGGAAGTGACGCCCAGTGCGTATTTGGCACCGCAGTAGGCGGCGAATTCCTGTTCGAGTTGGCGGACCTTGAATATCCCTTTGCGCTGGTCGTCGAAACCGTACCTCATGAAGACGCCCGTCTCCAAGACATCCATTACCTCTTTGATCTCTTCTTTTCCGATTAATTCGGCTCCTGCCATTTCGTTTCCTCCAATAAATATCTTCTGCAGTGATCAGGAGAATCCACGGCGGATTCCCTCATAAACAAGAAACCTACCCGCCGTTTTCGGCGGGCAGGCTCGTTTTTCTATATCTTAATAGGCGTCGTTGTAGATCTCGATCGCGTCTTCCAGGGAGATCTTGCGCGGGTTGTTGGCCAGTGGCCTTGCGACCGTCATCGCCGCTTTGGCCAGTTCCGGGAAATCCTCCTGCTTGATTTCCAATTCCTCCAGAGTCACATAGACATCGCAGTCTTCGATTAGGGCCTCCACCGCATCGACAGCCAGGAAGGCAGCCTCGCGCAACGTCATTCCTTCCACCTGTTCGCCCATCACTTCGGCGATGGTGGCAAATTTCTCTTGAGCGCCGGCCAGGTTATAAGCCATGACCGCCGGCAGCATAACCGTGTTGGCCAGACCATGAGAGATGCCGTACTTACCGCCCAGCGGATAGGAAAGGGAGTGCACTGCCGTCACGCCGGCGTTTGCCAGCCCCAACCCGGCATACAGGCTTCCCAAGAGCATCGCCTCGCGCGCCACCAGGTCCGACCCGTTATGGACGGCCGTGCGCAGATTGTCGGAGATCAACTGAATCGCCTCCAGGGAGAACGTCTCACTCATCGGCGAGGCATTGATCGACGTGTAGGATTCTATCGCGTGACAGAGGGCGTCGATGCCCGTAGTGGCGGTTGCGTGGGGCGGAAGAGTGAGTGTCAACTCCGGATCGAGAAGTGCCAGCTCCGGATAAAGGAAGGGGCTGTTCATCCCTTCCTTCTTTTTGAGGTTCTTTCTTATAAAGACGGCGGTGAAGGTAACCTCGCTTCCCGTTCCTGCCGTCGTGGGGATCATGATCTTGGGAAGCCCCGGACCGGGGATCTTATTCAACCCCAGATAATCTACGGCCTTGCCTTTGTTGGCAGCACAGACGGCCACCGCTTTGGCGATGTCCATAGCACTCCCGCCGCCAATCCCGACAACGACATCGCATTTCCCTTTGTGGGCAATCTTCACGCCTTCCTCAACGAGTTCCAGAGGCGGTTCTGGTTGGACTTTCTCGAAGAAGCTGTACTTGAGGCCCGCTTTTCCAAGGATGTCGTGGAGGCTGTCCTGTATCCCCGTTTTAGCCAGAGAGGGGTCAAACACGATCAATGGACGGGCTGCCCCCAGCTCTTTGATCTCTCCCGCGAGAGAATTGATGGCGCCGTTCCCGAAGACGATCTTCCTGGCTCCGGTGAAGGAAAACAGTTTTTTCATGGCCTTACCCCCGTAGGGAATTTTTTTGCAGTAATAAGTTTAGCGCCTGGGAAAGTCAAGTCTTTTTGTTTTCGGCATACCAGGCAAGTTGACGGCAGATCCCGCGGATAATCTTGACCTCCTTGGATTGAAGTTCCGTTCTGGCAAGCAACCTTCGCAAGTGCATCATCCAATATTCAGGATTTTCCGGATTGAGAAAGCCGATCCTCTGAAGGAGTTCGCTTATCTGTCCATACATGCCTTCGAGCTCGGAAGAAGTGGCCAGCTGCGGCATGAATCTCTTTCTTTCCCCACCGGCGGCAAGAAAGACCTCATAGCACATAATCATTACGGCCTGCGAAAGGTTGAGAGATCTGAATCGAGGAGAGCTCGGAATGGAGGCGACAGCATGGCAAAGGCGCAGTTCCTCGTTCGTCAACCCTGTGTCTTCGGGACCGAAGAGAAGGGCGCAATCGTTGTTTTCTATTGCGGCCGCTACCTTCTGTGCTGCCTCGCGGGGAGAAAGCGCAGGACCGCGGGCGTTTCCCAATCGAGCGGTCGTACCGACGGCGAATCCAAAATCAGCCAGAGCCTCTTCCACCGTTTCGCAATAAACTATGTTATCGATGAGCGGAGCGGCGAAGTGAGTTGACATCTGTTTCATCTCTTGGGGGTTCAGATCTTTTCCTCCCACCACCACGAGACGCTCAATCCCCATATTCATCGCACCGCGGGCCGCCGAACCAACGTTTCCCGCATATTTGGGGCGGCACAAAACTATCGCAACGTTTTCCAGAACCGAGATACTCACAGCCTCTTCCTGCCTGACATATTGGAGAAGAAGTTTAGCGACCGCGAACTCACCTGTCCACCTTTTTCGTTGCTGACACGGGATCCATCTGTTATCCTCGCCAGCATCTCGGATTATAGGAATGATGGGCTTCTTGCGATCATGGGACGGAATCTGACGGACATCCTGCCTGCCGCGGCAGCGGAAATCGGCGTTACCCTGGAGGGGCCGCAGGTGGATTTGTTTAGCCGCTACGCCGAAGAGCTCATCCGCTGGAACGCTAAGATCAATCTCGTCTCCGACAAGACTCTGGGAGAGATCGCGATCCGACATTTTGTCGATTCCCTGTCCGTCCTTCCCCTGCTTCCGGCGGGAAAACTCCGCCTTCTCGATGTCGGATCGGGAGGCGGCTTTCCTGGCGTTCCGCTCAAGATTGTCAGACCATCCCTGGAGCTCTATCTTGTCGAAGCCACGCGAAAAAAAGCTTCCTTTCTTCGCCACCTCGCACGCGATCTACAACTGACGGGGGTTCACATCATCAATGAACGAATTGAAGACCTCTTGAAACAAGAAGACCTTCATCACTCCTTCGACATTATTTGCTCACGGGCAACATTTAAGTTGCCGGATTTGTTGAAATACAGCGCTACTTTGATGGCTCCCTCCGGCATAATCATCGCCCTCAAGGCAAAAGAGGCGGATCGGGAGGCCGCAGACGCCGCATCCATGGCGGAAAAACTGGGATTGAAGGCTGCCGAACGGACGGACTTGAGGCTCCCGGTGACCGGTGATATACGCAACGTATTGATCTACAGAAACATTTTGTAAGATCATTTTTCTGCCCGCCTCGGGCAAGGAATTGCCTGTTGAGCACTGCCCTGGCTTTCCTTATAACTAGTTGATTATAATGGCAAATATTTTTTCGTGGGTTATCATTTTTCTCTTCTCTTCAGCTACCAGATGTGTTACCTTTCCACAGCTGTTGAAACACAAAAAATCTCTGTAAATTCCAGAAAAACATGCGTAAAATTATATGCATAGCCAATCAGAAGGGTGGGGTTGGAAAGACCACGACCGCGATTAACCTTGCGGCATCTCTCGCTATTGCCGAGAAGAAGACCCTCCTGATCGATTGCGACGCCCAGGGAAACGCCAGTACCGGCATGGGAATTTCGACGGAAGCGATCTCCGAGCGGAATCTTTATCAGGCCTTAAGTGGCAACATGGCGCTGCCGGAGGCTATCTTTCCAACGCAGATACCCGGGCTGGATCTAATTCCCTCCAATCAGGATTTGGTGGGCATCGAGGTGGAATTCGTCCAGATGGAGGAGCGCGAAAAGAAGCTTCGCAATCTTATCCGGACTCTGGATACCGCTTATGATTTCGTCATCATCGACTGCCCGCCGGCATTGGGATTTCTTACGGTCAACGCCCTTGTCGCCTCGGATTACCTGATTGTGCCCCTCCAATGCGAATATTTCGCCATGGAAGGATTAGGACATCTCCTCAACACGGTGAAGCTCGTCAAGGCTAGATTGAACCCGTCGCTGGCGCTCGCCGGGATCCTTCTTACGATGTTCGATACGAGGAATTCTCTTTCCCACAAGGTGAGCGAGGACGTGCGGTTGCATTTCGGAAACAAAGTCTTTAATACGGTGATCCCGAGAAATGTTCGGCTCTCCGAGTCGCCCAGCCATGGCCTGCCCATTGTCCTTTACGATATCAAGTCGCGGGGTGCCGTCTCTTACATGGAACTGGCCCGCGAGATCATCACCAACGGGAGAATATAGATGCCACCGAAAAACACCCTGGGTAGAGGCTTGGGGGCCATATTTCCCGATCTGCTGGTGGACGATGATTCTCGCTCGTCCTTCGTGATGTGCGGTATCGAGGAGCTCACCCCCAACCGTTTCCAGCCGCGGAAGGAATTCCGAGACGAAGATCAGAAGCAACTGGTCGCTTCCGTCAAGAAAAACGGCATCATCCAACCCATTATTGTCCGGAAGGCCGCCCAGGGCTATGAGATCATTGCGGGGGAGCGCCGTTGGCGCGCCGCTCAGGAGGCGGGACTCAAAGAAGTACCGGTAATCCTGAGAAAAGCCAAGGACGTAGAGCTTGCCGAACTTTCCCTCATAGAAAACATCCAGCGGGAAGCATTGAACCCTCTTGAAGAAGCGGAGGCATATCAGACCCTGATTGGCGATTTCGGCCTCTCCCAGGAAGAGGTTTCGGCTCGCGTCGGAAAGGACCGGTCCACAGTCGCCAACTCCGTCCGGCTTTTGAAACTTCCGGCCGCAATCAAGACCGCCCTCGTACGAAAAGAAATCTCCAGCGGCCATGCGCGGGCCCTTTTGTCTTTGGCCATTCATGAAGAACAAAATAGGGTGTTCAATGTTATCATAAAAAAATCCCTCAGCGTGCGACAGACAGAGCGGCTGGTACAGGATACGAAGAAACCGGCCCCCCCCGTAAAGAAGATCAAGAAGGAAATTCATATCGCCGACCTGGAAAGTAAGCTGTCATCCCTCCTTATGGCCAAGGTGCAACTAAAGCAGGGCAGAAAGGGCGGCTCTATCGAGATAAGATTTACTTCAAACGAAGACCTTGGACGTCTCGTTGATCTGCTGTTTGGAATCGAAAAGGATTAATGTTTATCCACAGCTGTGGATAGGTTGTTGATGAAAAGGAAAACTTGTGGAAGTACTTTGGGATAAAGCCCTCAATATAATTAAAGAAAAAGTGAGCCAACAGAACTTCGATACTTGGATCAAGCCGATCACTATTTCTTCTTTGGATGGAAATAATGTCCATCTCGTCGTTCCTAACAGGTTCTTCCGAGATTGGATTCTGGATAATTATCAGCTGCCAATCAAGGAAGCCTTAGCGCAAGCGGCATGTGTCGATGTGACGGTGAACTTTATTGTCGACAGTGAGGGAAAGAAATCAAGCTCGCAGCGGTCAAGCACCGATTCCCAAAAAGAAAAATACGTGGCCATGCGTAGGCCTTCAAAACAGAAGAGGCACCAGTCTCTTAATGTCAATTATAGCTTTGAACGGTTTGTCGTGGGTCCCTCTAACCAGTTCGCTCACGCGGCCTCTGTATCTGTTGCTGAACAACCGGCTAAGAACTACAATCCCCTCTTTATCTATGGCGGTGTAGGTCTGGGGAAAACGCATCTTTTGAATGCCATCGGTCTGCACACACTGTCTCTTTATCCCGAAAAGAATGTCGTCTATGTTTCGGCCGAAGAGTTCATGAACGACCTGATCAACTCGATTCGCTATGATAAGATGCCGGATTTCCGTGAAAGATACCGGAAGATCGACTGCTTGCTTATAGACGACATCCAGTTTATCGCCGGAAAGGAAAGAACTCAGGAAGAATTTTTCCATACTTTCAACACCTTACACGACGCGGGAAGACAGATCGTTGTGACCAGCGACAAATTTCCTAAAGATATTCCAAATCTTGAGGGGAGGCTTCGATCCCGTTTCGAATGGGGGTTGATCGCGGACATCCAACCGCCCGAAGTGGAAACAAAAATAGCCATTATTGAGAAGAAGGCTTACGAGAACAACATCGCCCTCCCCACGCCGGTTGCCCACTATATCGCCTCTCAGGCGGAATCGAATATCCGGGAATTAGAGGGTTTTTTGATTCGTGTCGGGGCATTCTCTTCGCTGACCAATCGCGAGGTTGATATGGACCTCGTTCGTGAGGTCTTAAAAAAGATCACCAAGCAGACAGCAAAAGATGAGATCAACATAGAGGATATCGTAAAGACGACAGCCGCGAAATTCAGCGTCAAGATTACGGATATGAAGTCCCAGAAGAAGAATAAGAACCTTGCCTTATCAAGGCAGGTGGCAATGTATCTTGCGAGAAAACTTACTGATTCATCCTTTCCTGATATTGGTGAAAGGGTTGGTGGTCGCGATCACTCTACCGTTATCTACGCCACAAACAAGATTAAGAAGCTTCTCGAAGAGGATGCTGCCCTGAGGAAGGTCGTAAAGGAAATCGAAGACGCGTTATTGAACAAAGCTTAACAGAATCTATACAAGGGTTGTAAACAGGAAAATTTATTATATCTATATAACATAACAAGAGAATAATAAAATTCACCGTTATCAACACCCCTTACTATTACTTTTATATTTAAAAATAAACTGGCATAAAAAGTCTTTGGAAAGGACGGGTATTGACCATGGAATTTAATATAAAACGGAATGTATTTCTTGAAGGGGTACAGAAGACCCTTGGAATCGTCGAAAAAAAGACCACCATGCCGATCCTGAACAACGTCTTGTTAAAAGCCCAAAAAGACAAGATCCGTATCATTGCAACCGACCGGGAAATAAGCCTGATTACTGACTACGATGCCGAGATCGTGACGGAAGGAGAAATAACTCTTTCGGCGCGAAAGCTTTGGGAAATGATCAAGGAGAGTCAGGGAGAGGATATCCGCTTCCTCAAAAATGAGCAACATCAAGTGACGATGACCTGTGATCGCGCTACGTACAAGATTATGGGAATAGCCGCGGATGAATATCCGAGCGTGGTGGCCGACGATTTTGGTGAAATGTATCCCGTTGATCCCGCGATGATGAACCAGCTCATCAACCGGACATCGTTTGCCATGTCGATCGACGATACGAGAAAGAACTTAAATGGTGTCTATTTCATTTCCACCCGGGATGAAAAGGGACATATAGTGAAGATGGTGGCAACTGATGGTCACCGGTTAGCAATTGCCAGTGCCGATGTCGGGAGTGCAAAATTTTTGGAGATGCGCAAAGGAATTATCATTCCCAGGAAAGGATTAGCAGAGATAAGCAAGCTTATGGAAGGGGACGGTGAAGGGATCACTATAGGGGTTAAACAAGGGATGGTTGTCATGAGAAACGAGAACACGATCCTGAAGGTTAGCCTTATAGAGGGAGATTATCCTGATTTTCACAGGGTTATCCCCACGGACAAAGGGGTGATTGTAGAATTTCAAAAGGACAAGGTGCTTCATGCCTTGCGCCGGATGAGCGTTATCTCTTCAGAGAAATACAACGGGGTGATCATTTCCCTGCGCAGAAACCTGATGATCTTAAACTCCACCAACCCGGATGTGGGTGAGGCCAATGACGAGATTGAGGTCAACTACAGTGACCACGACCTTGAGGTTGGATTCAATGTCAACTACCTGGTTGATGCCATTGAGGTGATCGAGGAGAACGTAGTTCAGTTTGAGATCAGATCGGGGATGAAACCCGGGGTGGTAAAGCCTGTGACGGATACAGGTTATATGTGCATCGTGATGCCTTTAAAACTCTAATTCGTAACAACACGTGACTTTTCGAAGCAAGGAAGGGAAGACGGTTCTTAAGTTATGTCAGAAAGTAGTTATAGCGCGGAAAATATCAAGGTTCTAGAAGGATTGGAGGCGGTTCGGAAGCGACCCGCTATGTATATCGGTTCTACTGGCAAGGAAGGCCTCCACCACCTGGTGTATGAAGTAGTGGATAACAGTATTGACGAGGCCTCGGCAGGTTACTGCGATAATATCACCGTCAAGATAAGAGTCGACAACAGTATTATCGTCGAGGACAACGGTCGAGGAGTCCCCGTCGATATGCATACATCTGGGGTTTCAGCCGCAGAAGTTGTCATGACTAAGCTGCATGCCGGGGCAAAGTTTTCTAATGAGAGCTATAAGATATCCGGCGGTCTTCATGGCGTGGGGGTTTCCGTTGTCAATGCCCTTTCGATCAGTACGGAGCTCGAAGTAAAAAGAGACGGCGGCATCTATACTCAGTCTTACGTACGCGGTGTGCCTACCGGACCTTTGGAGATGATTGGCAAGACAAAGGCTCGAGGTACGAAGGTCACTTTCACCCCCGACCCTGAGATCTTCGAAGAGACAGAGTTCAGCTTCGATATCCTTTCCAACCGGTTGCGTGAGTTGGCTTTCCTCAATTCCGGCGTCCATATCACGCTCATAGATGACCGGACCGACAAGAAAAGCGAGTTTTTCTACAAAGGAGGCATAATCTCTTTCGTCGAATACCTGAACAGAAACAAGAAGGTCCTTCATAAAGATCCGATTTTCATCGTCGGTGCCCGGGAGGACTGTAACGTCGAGGTCGCCCTCCAGTATAACGATACGTATCAGGAAAATATCTTTTCCTTTGCCAATAGCATCAACACGACCGAGGGCGGTACGCACATGATCGGTTTCCGCGCCGCCTTGACGAGGGTTTTCAACAATTACGCAACGCAGAGCAACCTCTTGAAGAATGGAAAAGATTCTCTGAAAGGCGAAGACTTAAGAGAGGGGCTTTCCTGCGTCATCAGTGTGAAGATCAAAAATCCCCAGTTTGAAGGCCAGACGAAAACCAAGCTTGGAAATAGCGAAGTCAGAGGTTTGGTAGAAGGGATTGTCTACGAAAAGATGGGCGTTTACCTGGAGGAGAACCCCATCGTTGCCAAGCAACTCCTGAATAAATGTCTTGAAGCCGCCCGCGCACGCGAGGCGGCCAGGCGCGCCCGGGAACTCACGCGGAGAAAAAGCGCCCTCGAGGTAGGCGCCTTGCCGGGGAAACTGGCCGACTGCCAGGAAAAAGATCCGGCCCGAAGTGAAATATATCTGGTGGAGGGAGACTCCGCCGGAGGCTCTGCGAAACAGGGCCGCGATCGGAAGAACCAGGCGATCTTGCCGCTGCGAGGCAAGGTCCTGAATGTGG